>JAHZFY010000099.1 GCA_019421105.1 bacterium | reverse complement strand
TCCATTGATCATTCGCCCAACATCCGAAGTTTTATTTTGCGAACATTGTGCTAAAATTATCTCTTCTTATAGAGATTTACCAAAATTATATAATCAATGGTGTTCAGTTGTCAGATGGGAAAAAACAACTAGACCATTTTTAAGAGGCGCCGAATTTTTATGGCAAGAAGGCCATACTATGCATGCTAGCGAAATTGAAGCAAGACAAGAAACCTTATCCATGTTAGAAATCTATGATGAATTAGGTAAAGATTTATTAGCTATTCCTTTTGTTAAAGGAAGAAAAACTGATAAAGAAAAATTCGCTGGTGCTCAAGAAACATATTCTATCGAAGCTTTAATGCATGATGGAAAAGCTTTACAAAGCGGCACAACACATTATTTTGGCCAAGGTTTTGCTAAAGCTTTTAATATCACCTTCCAAAATAAAGAAGGAAAATTAGAAAATCCATATCAAACATCTTGGGGTGTATCTACTCGTTTATTAGGCGCAATCATCATGGTTCATGGTGATGATAACGGTTTAGTTTTGCCACCATTTGTAGCACCTATTCAAGTTGTTATTGTTCCTATTGCTTCTCAAAAACCAGGTGTCATTCCTGCAGCTAGAAAAGTGTATGAACAATTGAAGGCTGCTGGTATTAGAGTTAAGATTGATGAAAGCGATAAAACCCCTGGATTTAAGTTTGCAGAATGGGAAATGAAGGGTGTCCCATTACGTTTAGAATTAGGACCTAGGGATATCGAAAATAATGTATGCGTTTTAGCTAAACGTTATAATGGTGAAAAAACTAGTGTATCTTTAGATGATATTGAAAATACTATTAAAAACACATTAGAAAATATTCATCAAGAAATGTATCAAAAAGCACATCGTTTCCTACTTGATCATATCAAAGAAGTCCATACTTTAGAAGAATTAAAGCAAGTAGTTGATAATGGTGGATATGCTAAGATGATGTGGTGTGGCGATCAAGCTTGTGAAGATAAAATTAAAGAATTAACTAACGCTACTGCAAGATGCTTGCCATTTAATCAAGTTGAATTTGATGATGTATGTCCGGTATGTGGCAAAAAAGCACATAAAGTTGTCTTATTTGCTAAAGCATATTAAATAAAATATTGTAATTTATAGCCTAATTTGATAACATAATTAGGCGTTAAGGAGCAGTACCCAAGTTGGTGAAGGGGCGTCCCTGCTAAGGACGTAGGTCGGGCAACTGGCGCGAGAGTTCGAGTCTCTCCTGCTCCGCCAAACAGAACGTTAAATGAACTTTTGTCTCATAAAATGAGGAAGAGTTCTTTTTTATTTCTTCCAAATCAGATAAGTAATCTTGATAAGTTACAAACTTATCATTATTTAACTTAAGATAAACAACCATTGTATCTTTAGAACGATATATTGCATTAATAGTTATATCTAAACTTTTTGCAATTCTAACAGGGTCAGTGATTTTTTTTGAAAATAATTTTGTAATCAAATATTTTATTCCATCTTTATCAAGCGAAGAATTAAGTAATTTAGACGTTTCAATGCTAATCCTGTTTTCTATATGATTAATTCTATTTTGTGTTTCTTTTGAAATTTCATTTAAAGATGCTTCCATAGATTTATCACAAAAAATAAACTTTCTAGCGATTTCTTTTTGCTGCATTTTAAGTTCTTTTAGTTCTTTATTTAAATTATCGATGATAGTTGTGTCTTTTCTTTTACTTGATTCTTTATAAAGTAAGTCTGCAATTTGTTCTTTTCTTTTAGGGTTATTTAAAAATGAACAAACTGCATCATAAACCATTTTTTCAAATTTTGTTTTTGGTAATTTTACAGAATTGAATTTGTAATATCTATACAAACGTTTAGTGCATGAAGTTCCTGAATATGCTTTGTATGCCGCTCCTGTTTCGGCATCGAATAACTTACCAATTAATACATAATTTTGCATATCAGTTTTTTTGCGATACTTATGCGGGTTGTTTTCGATAGAATTTACTAACATAAATGTGTTTTCATCAATAATAGGAGGAAACATATCAGTGATAATATCCGCCGAATCATATGGATTGACAAATTTACCGATATATTTAGTCACCGAAAACATTTTGTGAAGTGATGCTCTAGAAATTAAAGAGCCATTGCTTCTGGTAAATCCATTATTTTTGAAATAATTGTATATTTCAGTTATTGTTTGGCCTTGTAGTCTTCTTTTAAAAGCCTCCTTAACAATTTCAGCTTCTACTTGATCAACAACAATTTTTTTATCTTTGCTTTTATATCCTATTGGTAAAATACCACCCGCACTGTTTCGCTTATAATAGCGTTCTTTTAATCCTCTTTTTACTTTTTTAGACAAATCACGTGAATAATTTTCAGCAAAAAGGCGAACTAGTCCTCGTGGCAAAAATAAATCATCGTTTAATTCATCATTTTCGCTTGTAATAAGTTCCGTTGCTGACAATAATTTTATGCCTAGTTTTTTTAGCTTTTGTTCTTCAAGTATTGATTCCGAAACATTTCTGCCGAATCGATCTAATTGATATACAACAACAATTTCAAAAAGATGCTTTGAGGCATCTTCCATCATTTTTATAAATTCCGGTCTATTAAAATTACGACCAGTTTTAGCGCGATCAGAATAAACATTTACTACTTCGTAATTGTGTGTTTGACAAAAAGAAGTGCAAGCACGTATTTGCCCTTCTATAGATTGTTCCTGCTGTGATTGAGAAGAAAAGCGTGTGTATATAACTGCCTTTTTCATAATTTGCACCTAATCAAAGCTATTTATCTTCAAAAATTTCTTTAAGAAGCGCAATAACTTTTTTTAAATCACGTTCAGACAAATGTTCAATAAATTCTGTTATTTCAAGAATATATTTATTTTTTTGCGTTAAATATTTATTAACATCATAACCGCAAAGCCACGCAGGATTAACTTGATAATAATCGGCAAGCTTTTGTATGTAACTTATTTTCACACCTTTGGTTATACCAAGTTCCATTTTTCTGTATGCTGATTTTTGCACTCCAATTAAGTTAGCAGCTTTTTCAAGTGTCAAATGTTTTTCTTTTCGTAATTGTTTTAATCTTATTCGTGATTTATTTAATTGTTCAATTTCATTTTCAGAGATATCCATATTAACTACCATAGCAATTATTGTATACAATAGTGTCATTTTTGACAACATTTTTTCATTTTTGATAAAAAAATAATTGTA
>JAHZFY010000098.1 GCA_019421105.1 bacterium | reverse complement strand
AACACTTGTGTTATAATTGCAATCGTATAAATAAGAAAGAGAGACAAAAAGATGAAAAGAGTATTCGAATTAGAGTTCGAAGGAAAGAAGTTCGTTGTCGAGACTGGCGAAATCGCTAAACAAGCAGATGGCGCAGTATTAGTTAGATATGATGAAACAGCAGTTCTTTCCACAGCATGTGCCTCTGACTTACCAAAAGAAGGCGATTTCTTCCCATTGACTGTCCAATATGAAGAAAAATTATACGCTATTGGTAAAATCCCAGGTTCATTTTTAAGAAGAGAAGGTAGAGCAGGTGAACACGCTACCTTGACAGCAAGATTAATTGATAGACCAATTAGACCAATGTTTGCCGATGGCTTTAGAAATGAAGTCCAAATTGTAAATACTGTCATGTCAGTAGATCCAGATGCCACTCCAGAAATGACTGCAATGTTAGGTTCTTCTTTGGCATTATGTATTTCCGATATTCCATTTGATGGTCCAATTGCTGGTGTTTATGTTGGCCGCGTCGATGGTAAATTTATCATTAACCCAACAGTGGAACAATGGGCAAAATCCGATATGAAGATTTCTGTTGCTGGCTCAAAAGATGCTATCAACATGGTTGAAGCAGGGGCAGATCAAGTTCCTGAAGATGAAATGTTAGATGCTTTAATGTTTGGTCATGAAGCTATCAAACGTTTATGTGATTGGCAAATTGAAATTGCAAAAGAAGTCGGAAAACAAAAAAGAGAAGTCGAATTATATAAAATCGATGAAACAATTGAACAAGATGTCATCGCTCGTGCAAAAGATAGATTATGCAAAGCCATTTCTATTTTTGATAAATTAGAAAGACAAGATGCTATCGATGCAATTGAAAATGAAATTTTAGAAGACTACGACACCCGCAAATACGAAGATGAAAAAACTCATCAAAAAGTATTGTCGATGGTCAATCAAGTTTTAGAAGGATTAGTCGCTAACGAAGTTAGACGTCTAATTACTGAAGAAAAAATTAGACCAGATGGAAGAAAAGTCGATGAAATTCGTCCATTGGACGCTCAAGTTGATTTACTTCCAAGAACACATGGTTCTGCCATGTTTACTAGAGGACAAACCCAAGTCATTGCTATTACAACTTTAGGTGCAAAATCTGATGAACAATTATTAGATAATTTAACTGAAGAAGATAGCAAACGCTGGATGCATCATTACAATTTCCCACCATATTCTGTTGGTGAAGTTGGACGAATGGGTTCTCCTGGAAGAAGAGAAATTGGTCATGGTGCTTTAGGTGAAAGAGCATTGAGTTATGTTATTCCTAGCGAAGAAGAATTCCCATACACAATTAGAACTGTAGCAGAAGTTGTTGAATCCAATGGTTCATCTTCTCAAGCAAGTATTTGTGCTTCTTGCATGTCGTTGATGGCAGCTGGTGTTCCAATTAAAGGAATTGTTTCTGGTATTGCTATGGGTCTTATTTCTTCTGGCCCACTCGATGGAAAACATCCATATACCATTTTAACCGATATTCAAGGTTTAGAAGATCACTTCGGCGATATGGACTTTAAAGTTGCCGGTACTGAAAAAGGTGTCACCGCCTTACAAATGGACATCAAAATTAAAGGTGTCACAAGAGAGGTTTTAAAAGAAGCATTAGATCAAGCACACGTTGCTAGAGCTCAAATTAGAGAAGTAATGGCTAAAGCAATTGCAAAACCTAGAGAAGATGTCGGCAAATACGCTCCTAAGATGGCTACATTCTTTATCGATGTCGATAAAATTAGAGAAGTCATCGGTACAGGTGGTAAAGTAATTAATGAAATTATTGCTAATTGCGATAATTGTAAAATTGATATCGAAGATAATGGTCAAATAACTATCTATCATATGGATAGAGAAATGATTAATAAAGCACGTCAAATGATTGATGATATCGTAAAAGAAGCCAAAGTTGGTGAAATTTATGAAGGTGTTGTCACTAGAGTTGAAGACTATGGTGCTTTTGTTAAATTATTTGGTACATGTGAAGGTTTATGCCATGTCTCTAGACTTGGATGGGGTTACATTGATAAAGCTGGCGATGTCATCAAAGTTGGCGATACTTTAAAAGTTAAAGTCATCGAAATTGATGATCATGGAAAAGTCAAAGTTTCTCATAAAGAATTTTTAGAAAAACCTGAAAACTACGAGGAAAAACCTCAACAAACAACTAAAAAAATTGATAGTTTTATAAAAGGACCAAAAAAATTCAAAAAATAAATTAGGATGCACTCGCATCCTTTTTTATTGGACTAGTGCGACTTTTATTGTTTTATATATCTATATAAACTATAATGAATATATCTAAGTTTATTTAAAGAGGAATTATATGAAAGTAAGAAAAGCAGTTATTCCTGCCGCAGGATTAGGAACGAGGTTTCTTCCAGCTACAAAAGCTTTAGCTAAAGAGATGTTACCAATTGTTGATTTGCCAACTTTGCAATATCAAATTAAAGAAGCAGTTGATGCTGGGATTGAAGAAGTTATATTGATCATTTCAAATTTAAAAGAAGATATTAAAAAGTTTTTCAATAGAGACGAAGCATACGAACAATATTTAATATCAAAAGGTAAAAAAGAAGATGCTGAAATTTTAAGACAAATTTCAACTATGGCTAAAATCACATACGTATATCAAAATGAGATGAAAGGTTTAGGCCACGCAATTTTATGTTGTGAAGAAGCGGTCAATAATGAACCTTTCGTTGTCATTTTAGGCGATGATTTAATTGTTAATGATGGTGGAGATAATGTTTCTACACAAATGATTAATATTTACAATAAACATCATTGTTCGATAATCGGCTGTCAAAATGTCGCTAAAGAAAATGTCAGTAAATACGGCATCATGTCTTTAAAAAATCCGATGGTCGATCGCATCGCTTTACTTGACGACATGGTTGAAAAACCTGAAATCGATAAAGCTCCATCACAATTGGCGTGTCTAGGAAGATATTTATTAACTCCAAATATATTCGATATTTTGAAGACGACTAAACCTGGAAAAGGCGGGGAAATTCAATTGACTGACGCTATTAAAGTGTTAGCCAAAAAAGAAGATTTTATCGTCTACGATTTCATTGGAAGAAGATATGATTTAGGCGATAAATATGGTTATGTTGAAGCGGTCATCGATTTTGCATTAAA
Source organism: bacterium (assembly GCA_019421105.1). Classification (GTDB taxonomy): domain Bacteria; phylum Bacillota_I; class Bacilli_A; order RFN20; family CAG-826; genus CAJOOD01. The sequence continues at coordinate 92 of JAHZFY010000098.1, read as the reverse complement.
AAGAGATGATATGAAAGAAAAAGTTTTAAATCACATCAAAGAAATTTTAAAAGATAAATAAATTTAAAAGGTCATATATGAAAGATATTATC
>JAHZFY010000097.1 GCA_019421105.1 bacterium | reverse complement strand
TCCACTGACATAGTCTTTATATGTTCCGTCTTTCATGTTAGGAATATCAATTGAATATGTATTAGACTTACTTAAATTAACCAAAACAATACCAGTTTTTTGGTCTTTTTCTCTTACGTTATAAAATATGTTGTTTGCATTTCCTAATTTTTCACTTCCACCGACAAATTGATTATGGAATTTATTAACAGCAGCAATAGATTTGCTTTTCCAATATGTAGTACCGATACTACCTAAAGTTGTTGAATCAGTAGGTCTTGCAAAATATAAAGAGGTGGCATCTTTTCTAGAAGCATTAATTGCATAAGCTTTATGAATATCTTTTATATCAACATATGTTGTCTCATGAGAATCATTAGCGTAAGTATCATGAGATTCTGCCCAAATAACACAATCTGAACCATTCATTGAAAAAGAGTAGTTGGTATTTATATTAGCATTATCATATTTAACGTTATTTAATACACCATTTCCATAATTGTTATCAGTAACAGACATCATATCTGTATACCAAGACATGTTTCTTCCATTTCCAGGAGTATTTAAAATTTCACCATAAAAATACAATCCATCATGACCTAATAATTTAGCATATTCATTTGAACCATCTAAAATAGTATTCCAGAAATTAGATGCATATATGCCATCATGAGAAGTTTCAATATGTTTAGTTGCGTCAAATCTAAATCCATCAACACCAACATCAACGTATTCTTTTAAAAGGTCTAAGACGCTATTTGAAACGACACTAGATTCAGTTTTTAAATCTGGATAATCTCCAAGATGTCCTTGGACTAATTGTCTAACATCGTTATCGTTAACATAGCCAACGCCTTTATGTAATAAATTTTGATTATAAATTTCAGGTTCATAATCTCTAACATTTGGATGAAAACTTTCTCCACTTCCACCTGCTAAGTGATTAGAAACAACATCTACGATAATTTTGATTCCGTATTTGTCTGCTTCTAAACATAAGTCATTTAATTCGTCTTTTGTTCCAAGAACATGATTTTTTGTTGCAATTGAAAATCCTAGAGGTTGATATAATTTCCACCAATCAGATTTCCAGTTAGCGCTCCCGCTATAATCTTTTTGTGGTTGCATTGGAGAAGTTTGAACGGTGGAATATCCAGATGCTGCTATTTCAGGCAATGCTTTTTTAATCTCGTTCATCGACCAGTTCCAGGCATGCAAAATAACTCCATCCTGAACATTATCAACTAGACCGTATTCATCAGGGTTTATTTCGATATCTTCAGTTATTGAAGTATCACTAGATGTATCTTCACTACTAGATGTTTTATCTTCACTTGAGCCAGTGTCAAAAGATGAGCCACTGCTAGAAGAATGGGTGTTGCTAGGATTAGTATTTATACAACTAGCAAGCATTGGAAGCAATAATAATAAAAAGTAACTTTTTTTCATATTTTATTCGATAACTCCTGTTTTGATTTGCTCAATCAAAGCATTAGCCACATCTTCGTTTTCTTTAATATAAAGTTTTGCAGATTCTCTTCCTTGGCCAATTTTATCACCATTATATTCATACCAAGAACCAGATTTTTTGATCAAACCCATTTGAGTGGCAAGATCTAAAATTTCCCCTTCTTTAGAAACTCCTTTTCCGTAAATAATATCGATTTTGCAAGTTTTAAATGGTGGGTTGACTTTATTTTTAACAACTTTCACAGTGCAAGTATTACCGATGATATCAGATCCAGACTTAATAGCTTCACTTCTTCTAATGTCAATTCTGATAGAGGAATAAAATTTCAATGCTCTACCACCACTTGTTGTTTCTGGGTTACCATAAATCACGCCAACTTTTTCTCTTATTTGGTTAATAAAAATAATTGCACAATTTGATTTATTTAATACACCTGCTAATTTTCTCATTGCTTTGGACATTAAACGAGCTTGTAATCCAACTTGATTATCGCTCATCACACCATCTAATTCAGCTTGAGGAACTAAAGCAGCAACGCTATCGACAATAATTAAATCAATAGCTTTGGAACCAGCTAACATTTCAACGATTTCTAATGCTTGTTCACCACTATCAGGTTGAGACAAAATAAGTTCATCAATATTGACACCTAAATTTTTTGCATAGATAGGATCAATTGCATGTTCTGCATCGACGAATGCGGCTCTGCCACCTTGTTTTTGACATTCAGCAATAGCGTGTAAAGCCAATGTAGTTTTACCACTTGATTCAGGGCCAAAAATTTCAATTATTCTGCCTTTTGGATAACCTCCAACACCTAAAACATCATCAAGTAACAAAGATCCTGAAGGAATAACATCCACTTCAACTGGAGGTCTTTCTCCTAATTTCATGATTGAGCCTTTACCAAAGGTTTTTTCAATTTCTTTTAATGTTTGTTCTAATACTAAATCTTTCTCAATTTTTTCTTTTGCCATTTTTTGTCTCCTTACTACCAATAGTTAATATTATTTGATTTCACTAATAATTTTTAGTTATTTGCTCTATTAAAATATCTAATCCGGTTTCGACACATTGTTTTCTTATTTCTTCTCTATTACCATGAAATTGATATCTTCCAACTTTTGTGCAAGAAAAACAAGAAATTCCAATATAAACTAATCCTACTGGTTTATCTTCCATCGCGCTTGGTCCAGCGTTCCCGGTGAAAGAAATACAAAAATCTGAAGCCATCAGTTGTTGACCGTGTGAACACATTTGCATTGCAACTTCTTGAGAAACAACACCGTAACGATCAATATCATCATAACTTATCCCAAGGATACGTGCTTTTTCTTCACTCATGTATGTGACAAGAGCGCCCTTAAAAAAAGATGAAGCGCCACATATAGAGGTCATCGTTTGAGAAAACATCCCACCAGTTAAAGACTCAACACTAGTCAAAGTGTAACCTTTTTCTTTTAATATATTCGCTAATTTGATTGCTTTTTCTAACATTTAATTGTCCTTTAAAAATACTTGTCTATTTTGCCAAACATAAATAATTCCACTTAATAATGAAACCGCAGTGCATAAATAAACAAAGAAATCCGCTATATGTAAACCCATTGGCCATGCATTATCAAAATAATAAAATGGGAAACCATTTAATAATACCAATGTGATAGCTACCATTTGTAAAACTGTTTTTGCTTTTCCAAATATATTAGCGGCAATGACGATCTTTTTTTGAGCTGCGATAAATCTTAATGCATCCACGACAATATCTCTTGCTACCAAAATAATCGCACACCAAACATTAAATGATACACCTTGTGTTTCGCTAACATATGGAGCAAAAATATTTGGAGCTACCAAAAAGATAACTAATGAATTGATGAGCA
>JAHZFY010000096.1 GCA_019421105.1 bacterium | reverse complement strand
TTTGCCGTTTTCGATAATTTTTAAAACTGATCCTGGTAATAATTTAACATTGTAAGGAACATCTACGTTACTACCACTACATGCAAATATATTAATTTTGTAGGAAATAGGCAAAAACATATTAGCAGTATTAATCGTTTGACCCACCATAGAAATAACGATATTGCCTAATCTTAAATTCCCATTCAAGTAAAAACGCATTAAAGTTGGTGAGCACCATTCATAAGCTAAATATGAATTACTATCTAAAACTTTAAATAATCCTGTCGAAGAAACAATGTCAATATTTTTTCTTTCATTAACAAAATTAGAAATGCTAATAGTAACCAATGAATTAAAAATTGAATTAAAATCAAATCTAACATAAGTTCTTAAACATGGTATAGAAAACACATTAAAAGGACATATATTTTTTTCAACCAACTCTTGTAAAGTTCCGCCACTCCCAGGCATATCCTCTATAGCGAACGGACTAATAATTTTGCTACCTGATTTAGCATGGACATATCTATAAGGATCATTAGAATTATCATAGATACCATTATCACCAATTAAATTATCAGGACCTACATTAATTTTATTACCATTGTGATTAGGTTTAACTTCTTCAATGTACCCATAACATTCTAACACGCCACCATTTTCAATATTAATAGAAGCGCGTTCACCAAGTTTCAAGCTTGCATAATCACCAGCAACGCCTCTACCTATCACATATCCGCCTATGATTAGGTTTCCTTCTACAACCATGTTTCTATTCAAAACAACAGATAAAGTGTTTTTTAAAGGATTAGGAGTTTTAAAATCTGCATTTAAATATGTTTCTCCGTTGTAAGGCAAATATAAAGACACACCAGATTTTATTAACAAATCTTCATTGCTTTCGGGTATGGTATATTGTTTTGGGGCAGCAGCAGTTCCTGAAATAAAAAATATTTTTTCTCCTGTTTTGGCTTCATTAAGTGCTGAAACAAGTTTTGTATATGTGTACCCAGTATTTTTATTGTAACAAATGGCCTCATTAGTCTGACTAACAATAGGCGATTCAATTTCTTTTGCAACCGACCAAGCAGCCGCAGCTATGCTCACTAACGAAGAAATTGCAAAAAATCCAGCACTAATTAAAAGGAAGAAAGATTTTTTCATCAAAATCCACCTCCTAAATAAGTAGTCAACATCAAAGTAACACCTGTTTTTAATTGATCGTTTTTAACATTTTCAAAATTAGCAGAATTTTTTACATCAAAAATATAATCAAGAGTTAAATACAACTTTTCGGTAGTATTGTTAACATTAAAATTATTGGTAGATGCATTAACTGATATATTTGAATTAAAATTCAATGTCAATGGATTGTTAACGATACTATTAAATGTTTCACTAATAGTAGCTGTTAAATAACTAGGATTAATCAAAGAATTAGTTCCAGATATTCCATCTTTATAAGATAATTCAAACTTAAAATTTACAACTTTATTTTGTGACCCAGCATCCAAATAAAAAGTTGGGGCATCAAAAATTAAATGATATTTTAAATGACCAATATAAGAAACTTTTCCATTATAAACAAATCCAGTGGAATTAAATTCGAGTTTTTCAATTCCACTACCTGAACCAAAGTTTTGATTCACAGTAAGATATTTAGAGGCATTTAAAATACCACTTACTTGGTTATTTATATCAGCGGTTTGATATGATTCGCCAATTAGCCAACTCGAATATCCCAAACTTAAAAGAGATGCGTTGACTAATAAAATAGTTGCGCCAATATATTTGAAATAGTTGTATTTTCTTTTGTTGTTTTTTGTTATCTTCATCGAAAGCCTTTATTTATATATACGCTCATATAATATATTAAGGATTAAAGTCTTGTCAAATTGGTGTATTCGAAAGGAAATGATTATTTTCAATATAATTTGTTAAAACATTGCAAATCTTTATTTATTTTTTTGTTTTGTATAAGTTTATATGTCAATTATAAATTGATATATTGTATATATTTGACATTTCAGTCTTTTTTTTATAATATATTTTTGATTTCAAAAAGGAGTCAAATATGAAAAAATTAACAAAACACGCAAGTAGAAGAAAATGGATTTTAGGCGGTGTTTTAGCCTTTGCTGGTGTCGCCTTATTAACCGTTGGTACAGCTACTTGGATTGTCGGTCAAGATCAATCAAAAAATGATAATGACATTAACGTTTCAGTCGATGGTGTACAAAACAGGTCAGTAGTCTTAACGACCGCATTGAGTGATGACGCTATTTCATTAAAAGAACACGCAGCAGTAAGCGAAGGTATTTTAAAAACTGAAGGTGATGTAGATCCAAATGCATTAAATATCACATTCAGTGAAATTAAATTGGTCTATGGTAAAAACTATTTTAATCCTGATAGCCAAAATCTAGAATTAACTTTTGCAATTAAGTATAAGAATGCAGAAGGTTCTACTATCAATTCTGCAAACTTAATTAAAGATGAAGGAAATAAAATCGGTGATAAAAGAACCCAAGGCAAAACCGCTGATTCATTAGGCGGAGCTTCTGTTGATGCTTGGGAATATGTTGCTGCACCTGATAAGTTAACTTTAACAGGCACTGAAGGAACAAAAGGTACCGATGGAACAACTGGCTTAGATACTTTAACTTTCACAAACAAAACCGTTTCATTCAAATGGGGTAGCTTCTTTAATGGCAAATCTCCATGTAACTATTACAATGGTTTAACTTTTGATAATGAATTAAAAGCTATGAATGACATCGCTTCTGAATTACAAGCTATGAAAACCGCTTTAGATGGCAAACAAATCGTTTTAGAAGCAAGCATTGCTGTTGCTGCTTAATTGAGGTAATTCATATGAAAAAAATGAAATCAAGTAAAATTATTACTACTTCTATGCTTGCATTAGCGGGCGTATCTTTAGTTACAGTTGCTTTTTCTTCATGGTTAGTAAATGAAATTAAAAGCGCTGAAACAGATAACATCACTGTTGAAGTTGGAGAAGTCATCAATCAAAGCATGGCTATTGAAGGCGCAGCAGTAACAGATGGTACTTATCGTTTTGATGCCAAAAAAGATGATACTACTGGCCCTATCGTTTTTACAGGCGAGGGCGAAGGTGAAGATTTAACATTTGGTGTTACTTTTAGTGTCACCAATGCTTTAAATGCTGATGGTACTGCTTGGGCAAGTCATTTTGGTGGGGTCAATGTAAAATGGACCGTTGCTGAAGATGCTGCAGGAACCGCTTTAAAAGATGCTATTACAAAAAATTATATTGTAGCACCTTTAACTGATGTAGACGCCCTTTTACCAAAAGGTACAAATTTAACCG
>JAHZFY010000095.1 GCA_019421105.1 bacterium | reverse complement strand
CAATTTGCTAAAAAAGGTGGAATATTATCAATTCGAGATTTAGATATGATTGCAGAGGATGTATTAACAACAGAATCAGTTATCAAATTCATGAAAAAAATCGATGAAAAAAATACGGTTATAAAATTGATTTGTTCACGTTTTTTTGATTTGACACCTTTAGAAAAAGAAATTCATCGTGTCATCACAAAATCACAAACTATTGATGATAAAGCCACTCCAACATTGCATCAAATAAGAAAAGATATTTTAAAATTAGAAAGACAATTGACTCAAATCATCACATCTGTGGCATTAAATTATAAAAGTTATCTTAGCGATGAAAATGTCACTTTAAGAGATGGACATTATGTTATACCTGTTAAAACAACTTATAAAAGTAAAGTATCTGGGATTATTCATGATGTTTCTGATAGCGGATATACAACTTTTATTGAGCCAAGCGAAATAGTGGAAATCAACAATCAAATCGTCATGCAAAAAGCATTGGAAGCTGAAGAAATTAGAAAAATTTTAAAAGCTTTAACTAATCTTTGTGTCATTCAAGAAAATGAAATTGTTGAAAACAATTACATCTTAGCATATTTAGATTTTGTTCAAGCTAAATCGATGTATGCTTCTAATATCGATGCGATTGTAGCGGAGCCAAGCGAAAATCAAGAATTGGTTTTAAGAAGTGCAAGGCATCCTTTAATTAATAAAGATAAGGTTGTCGCTAATTCGTTTTATTTTAATAACAATAAAAAAATTGTCATCATATCTGGTCCAAATGCTGGTGGTAAAACAGTGGCGTTAAAAACAGTAGGATTATTATCATATATGCATAAATGTGCTTTAGGGGTCCCTTGTATTGAAGCTAAAATCCCATATTTTGAAAATATATATGTCGATATCGGTGATTCTCAATCTTTAAATGATAATTTATCAACTTTTTCCGCTCATATCACTCATATTGGTGAAATTTTAAATGTCGTTAAACATAAAGATTTAGTTTTAATTGATGAATTAGGAACAGGAACTGATCCAAGCGAAGGTGAAGCCTTAGCGATCGCAGTTATTAAAAAATTAGAAAATGTCAGATGTTTAGCTTTAATTTCATCTCATTTTTCAAGATTAAAAGAATATGCTTTCACTAGCCCAAATATCGATAATGCTTCCATGCTTTTTGATGAAGAAAATTTAAATCCAACCTATATTTATAAGCAAGGAGTTCCAGGTCAAAGCTATGCTTTAGATGTTGCGTTTAGATATGGTTTGAGTGTGGACATCATCCAAGAAGCAAAAAAACATTTAGATAACATTAAATCAAGCGATGTTCATATGTTGATGAATGAGCTTCATAAAGCCGCTTTAGAAAACGAATTAAAAACTCAAGAATTAAAAAAGCAACAACTTCAATTGGAAAAAGAAAAAAAGATTTTTGAAGCTGATAAAAACTTATTAAAGGAAAAAAGAGAAAAACTTTTGTCCGATGTCGAAAAAGAAAAAGAGCAATTATTAGAAAAAGCTCAAGATACCATTGATGAGATATTAAAAAAATTAAATAATCCAAATTTGAAACCTCATGAAGTTATTGAGATGAAAAAAGAAGTGGATGATTTAATAAAAAACCCAGAGCCAATCGACTATAATGAAAAAATTCAAGTTGGAAGTTATGTCAGTGTTCCTTCTTTAAATTTGGTTGGAAAAGTCATTAGAATTAATGGAAATAAAGCTATGTTAAATTCTGATTCTGGAATGTCTTTTAATGTTGATATTAAAAAACTTCACATCGTAAGTGAACCTCCGATTAGAAAAATAACAAGAACAAATGTCGATAATAAAATTAAATCTAATGTTGGATTAGAATTAAATGTTATTGGACAACGTGTTGATGAAGCATTAAGAAATGTTGAAAAATATTTAGATGATTGTCGAGTTAGAAATCTCAAACAAGTTAGATTGATTCATGGTCTTGGCAGCGGAGCTTTAAAAAACGCGATTGCTAATTATTTAAAAAAATGCAATTTTGTTGCTTCTTATCGATGTGGTAGTGAATATGAAGGTGGATTAGGGGCCACGGTTGTCATTTTAAAATAATGAAAGATAAAATAACGTCATTAATCAATAATTTAAAAGACTCTCCTGGAGTTTATTTAATGCATGATAAAAATGATGTCATCATCTATATTGGCAAAGCCAAAAACTTAAAAAAACGCGTCAGTCAATACTTTTTAAGACCACAAAGTGGAAAAGTGATGAAGATGGTATCAGAAGTGGATTATTTTGAAACGATCATCACTAGCAATGAAAAAGAAGCTTTGATTTTAGAGATGAACTTAATTCAAACTCATTATCCTAAATTTAATGTCTTATTAAAAGATGATAAACATTATCCATATATTGCCATTAAAAAAGGACACGATCCTTATTTGATGATCAAAAGAAATAATAAAGATAAAAATTATCGTTATTTTGGTCCTTTTCCAAATTCAAGTGCTGCTTATGATATGGTGGATTTATTGAATAAATTATTCCCTTTAAGAAAGTGTAAAACTTTACCAAATTCGCCTTGCTTATATTATCATTTAAATCAGTGTTTAGCTCCTTGCATCAATAAAGATATCGATGAGAGGGAATATGATAAAATATTTGATGATATCAATTCATTTTTAAGTGGAAATAACAAAGAAAAATTAAATTTTGAACTAGCCCAATCTTATAAAAAGGTATTAGAATCAATCGAACATATCAATACTAAACAAACCGTCGAGTTAAACGATAAAATTGATCGAGATATTTTTGCCTTTGCAACAAGAGAAAAATATTTTGCTTTATCTTGTCTTATATTTAGGAACGGATTATTGCTTGGTAAAGAACATTTTGTCGTCGAATTATTTAATACACCTTTAGAGATGTTTGAAAATTTGATATCTCAATATTACTCAAAACATCCTTTACCAAAAGAAGTAGTCATCAACTTTAAAGAAGTAATTGACGATTTAAATGACTTATATGACACAAACTTTGTTATGGCAAGTAAAGGAAAATTACTAGATTTAATTGAAAAGGAACGCTAATAATGCTTTAGATGAATACTTTATTTCTGCTAGATTAGATGATGATAAAATCGAATTGTTGAATACACTTGCTAAATTATTGAACATTAATACTCCATACCATATCGATTTATTTGATAATTCTCACACTCAAGGTTCTTCTCCAGTTGGAGCGATGGTTTCTTTTATAAATGGTGAACCATGTAAAAAATTATATCGCAAGTTTAAAATTGAACATTTTGAGGCTAGAGACGATTTAAAATCGATGTTAGAAATTATTCATCGACATTATAAAAGAAGTAAAGAAA
>JAHZFY010000094.1 GCA_019421105.1 bacterium | reverse complement strand
CTTTGACTATTGGTTTTAATGAATATTATAAAAACAGTTTATCTTTGTGTAATAATATCGAAAATATTGCTTACTCTCTTAAAATTTCACAAACGTATCCCTTTATAAAAAGGGACGATACAATATTTTTGCCGCTACCTCACGCAATTTTGACTGCGTGCACAAAGTCTCTTCTTTATCGATTAACACTTGGGGATAATAAATTAAGAATTCTTATCGGGAAGAATGTTTTAGAAAATTATGTATACGATATTATAAGAGGTTCTAAAATTTATGAATTTGTTTCAAAAGAGGTTTTTTTAGATATTAATCATGAAAAACTTAGTCCTGACATAATGTGTTTCAATGGAAACGAAGTGGTGGCGCTTGAGTGCAAACTAATTACTCCATCGGTGGATGTAAGACTTTTAGATAAAATAGCACTTGCTGAACATAAAAAATGTGTTGTAGATTTTATTTGTCAATTATATAAATCTTTGTTTGTTAATTATTCAATAGAAGGAAATAATCTTAAATTTATAGAAAAAGAAAATCGTTACGGCATTGTTCTTTTATTTGAACGAATGGATTTTGACCACCATGACATAATAGATGAAGCTGGAGATACACTTGGTTTAAATGGAAAAGAAAGAGAATTTTTATCAAAACACATTAGGTTCGATGCTCTCTATGATTTTGAAAGTTTCGTGTTCTCAGGTGGAAATGCTATAGATGAGATGAAAAAAATGATTGAAAAAAATGAAATGTATAATTTTACTATTAGCAGACACTCTTGTAGCGAAAATTATGTGCATGAAGATTTTTTAAGACAAAAGAATAGTCTTTGCAGTATAAAACATAATAAATTTATGACCAAACTTAAACAACAAACTTCGATAAATAATTAAAAAGTATTATCATATTAGATAACATGCAATTATGAGGTCATTAAAATAAATTTTATTATCACCATAGCGTTATTTGTTAAAGCATCTATTTCATGTTTCTTTTCAACATTAAATCTATTAAAAAGAAAATAAATTATAATAGGGAAATAACTAAACTAAATGAAATAAAATTAGTGGTACACGATTATCCTATTTTTAATAAATTGTCCATGCAAAATCTAGATTTTGAACTGATTAGATTATATAAAATTTAGCGTTTCATTATAAAAATGAGAGTAACATATTTATAATTCAATTGGTTTTAACTTGCTTAAATGTTTATAATTTTAATATCATTAAGCTTTATATATAAAACTTAAGTCAATATATGAAATATTTTCATTAATTAATTGTCTAATAACTGAAATAAAAAAAGGCTAAAATTAGCCTTTTCTTTTTAAATTAAATCCAATCTTATTTTTTAGATTCTTTTCTAAAGCACATGAACCAATCAAGACAATATTGGTTTTCATCTTTTGATTCCATTCTTTCTTTAGCAACGCCACAGCTACCAGCAGTTGGAACGATTACATCATCACCAGGTCTCCAGTTAGCAGGGGTAGCGCAGCTATCTTTATCTGCTTTTTGTAAAGCTAAGATGATACGTTTGATTTCATCAAAATTTCTTCCTGTAGTTAAAGGATAATATAAGATTGTTCTTATTGTTGCGTTTGGATCAATAACAAATACTGCTCTTACAGCTTGAGTGGATGATTGACCTTCTTGGATCATTCCATATTTTTTTGCTACTTCCATTTTAATATCTTCAATTAATGGGAATGTAACATTGATATTTTCTAATCCGTTCCATTTTAATTCTTGAATTTTTCTTAACCATGCAATATGAGCGTATAATGAATCAACTGATAGTCCGATAAGTTCTGTATTAAGAGCTTTAAATTCGTCAATCATCGATGCAAAAGTCATGAATTCAGTAGTGCATACAGGTGTAAAATCTGCTGGGTGAGAGAATAAAATTACCCATTTTCCTTTATAATCTTCAGGGAAATTGATGTTTCCTTGTGTTGTAATTGCTTTAAAAGCAGGGGCCTTATCGCCAATTAAAGGCATTTTGTAGAATTCTTCCATATTTTCTACCTCCTAATTTAACTTAATCAAAATTTTTCTTTTTTAACAAATGATATGCTTCATTTTAAAAATAATTATTTGAAATGCTTAACATTTAATAATTGTATTTATAAAATAAATAATATATAATAATCAAAACGGAGGATTTTATATATGGCTATTTATGATGTAGTTTCTTTTGAAAGTACAGGTACTGATTGGCTTTTGTATAAATTTAATGGCACTGAATTTAACACCAAATCAAAATTGATCGTTTCAACAGGACAAGTTGCAATTTTAGTCCACAATGGCAAAATTGAAAAAATATGTGAAGAAGGTAAATATGTTTTAAATACAGAATTATTACCTTTTGTTAAAGAGTTTGTAAAGGCATTCCACGGTGGAAATAATCCATATCCAATGGAAATTTATTTTGTTAATAAAAAACTTAAATTAGATTTGTTATGGGGAACTGCCGATCCTGTGACAATGCTTGATCAAGTATACAATATTCAAATAAACATTAGAGCAAGAGGACAAATTGGTATTAGACTATCAAATTATCAATTCTTCTTTGAAAATTTAATTGGTTCTTTATTAAAGAATAATTACATTACTTTTATGATGATTAGCAATTTCTTTAGAGGTGTGATTAATCAAAAAGTAAAGAAAATCATCTCATCATATCTAATCGAAAATAAAATATCATTTTTTGAAGTTAATGCTCATTTAGATAAAATCCAAGCTTTAATTGAAGAAGAAGTAAAACAAGAAATCAATCAATATGGATTTGATATGATTAATTTGAGCGTTGAAAGCATCAACGTACCAAATGATGATTTAGATAAACTAAATGATATCTTACATAAAAAAGCTGAATACACTCAACTCGGTGAAAATGTTTATAGAACCGCTCGTGGTTATGATGTATTAGAAGCGGGTGCAAAAAATAATTCAACCGCAGGAGCATTTATCGGTGTTGGTATGGGAAGCGATATTGCTGGTAATGCAAGTGGTAATAGCATAATTCCACCAATGCAAAACCAAGTAAAAACTATTAAATGTCCAACATGTGGAAAAGATGTTTCCTTTATGAGACGTAGCAGTTTATATTTTTTAATTAGCGATCTTATTGTTGTCTTTTTAATTATCTTTGTTCCATTTTTTATTGATAACTCACATATAGTTGCTAGCAACTCTAATTTAACAATCTACATCGTTTCTAAAGTATTATGTGGTTTAGTATTATTAGGTTCAATTGCATTTTTAGTTTTTAAAAAACAAGCTGATGGTGTTGCTTCAACTATTATGCTTTCAACAATTTTTACCCAGTTAGTTCCTTTGTTTGTGCGTTTAATTATCGATAATATTGTTAACGAAAATAATGTGATACTTTTTT
>JAHZFY010000093.1:3034-3428 GCA_019421105.1 bacterium | reverse complement strand
ACATAAAGTTTTTTATTAGTTTCATATTTTTTAATATATGGTGATTCAAAATCTTCTAAAGAATTGAAAAGACGGCCTGTAACTTTTTCTATTTGCTCAGCAAAAATAACACTATCGTTTAATCTTTTCATATGTGATTTTAATTTCACAGTAGAAACAAGATTCATCGCCTTAGTGATTTTTTGAGTGGATTCAATTGAATGAATACGTTTTTTTGTCGCTAATAATGTTTGAGGCATAATCTTTCCTTATTTATTCTTTGATCGTGTATTGATTTAAATAAACTTTCATGAACTCATCAATCGTGGTCTTTAAATCGCTTTCTAATTCTTTAGAAATGACTTTTTTATCAATTATTTCACGAGATTCTCATCCGCTTTTTTTAAGGTTTGGG
>JAHZFY010000093.1:0-3024 GCA_019421105.1 bacterium | reverse complement strand
TGATCGTAAACTTTATTCAATAATGTTTTGATGTTTTTATTTTCGACATTTTCCAAGTATCGATTTTTAGCAACAAATAATTCAATTATTTGTCTTTCGACAGGATATGTATCGTATTGGTTTTGTTTTAATACTTCTAGCAAAACTTCACCATGTCTTAAAATAGCTTTAGTTGATGAGTCTAAATCTGAACCAAATTGAGCAAATGATTTTAATTCATTGTAGTTAGCTAAATCAATTTTTAATGAACCCGCAACTTGTTTCATAGCCTTGATTTGAGCTGCTCCACCGACACGAGAAACAGAAAAACCACTATCGATAGCTGGTCTTTGTCCGGCATTAAATAAATCTGTAAGCAAGAAAATTTGTCCATCGGTAATTGAGATGACATTAGTTGGAATATAACTTGAAATATCTCCAGCTTGAGTTTCAACAATTGGTAAAGCAGTGATTGAACCACCACCAAATTCATCGCTTAATTTACAAGCTCTTTCAAGCAATCTTGAATGCAAATAGAAAATATCACCAGGATAAGCTTCTCTTCCAGGAGAACGTTTTAATAACAATGATAAAGTACGATAACTAACGGCGTGTTTCGATAAATCATCATAGATGATTAAAACATCTTTTCCTTGTTCCATCCATTCTTCTGCCATCGCAACACCTACATAAGGTGCAATGTATAATAAAGGAGCTGGTTCACTTGCAGTGGCAGCTAATACAACAGTATAATCCATTGCTTGATGTTTTTTTAATTTATCGACGATTTGAGCAACTGTCGAATTTTTTTGTCCAATAGCGACATATACACAAATGACATCTTTTCCTTTTTGGTTGATGATAGCATCGATTGCAATTGCGGTTTTACCTGTTTGTCTATCACCAATAATCAATTCTCTTTGACCTCTTCCAATTGGAATCATGGCATCGATTGCTTTAATACCAGTTTGCAAAGGTGTATCAACCGATTTTCTTGTCATGACACCAGGAGCGATTCTTTCGATTGGTCTAGTTTTATTTGTTTTGATTGGTCCTAAACCATCTATAGGTTGAGCTAAAGCATTGACAACTCTTCCTAACAAAGCATCTCCAACAGGAGTTTCCATGACTCTTTTTGTTCTTTTGACGATGTCGCCTTCCTTAATTAAATTAGAATCGCCAAGCAAAACAACACCAACATGATCTTCTTCTAAATTCATGACCATACCATAAATATCATGTGGGAAAATGACAAGTTCACTCAACATAGCGTTATCTAAACCATATACGATAGCAATGCCATCACCAATCGTTACAACACTGCCAACGTCAACACTATCAACTTGATGAGAATAATCTTTTATTTGCTCTTTAATCAAAGCAGATATTTCGTTTGTATTAATCTTCATCTTATTCTCCTCCTTTTAAAATGCTTTCTTTCATACTTTCAAGTTTGAAAAGAAGACTACCGTCATAGATGCGATCTTTAACCACTACTTTAATGCCACCAATTAATGAGGTATTGACAATATTAGTTAATTCGATTTTCTTCTTTTCAACTTTTTTTACACAATCTTCAATAATTTTTATTTCTTTTTCATTTAATTTGACACTCGAATAAACAATTCCTTCAATGACATTGAGATTATCATTAGCCATCGAGATGAATTCTTTTAAGATATCATTAATTAACTTAGCGCGATTATTTTTGACGATGACTTTTAAAAAATTAATCAAATCTAAACTATACGACTTTTTAAATATGTCATCCACTTTGCCAATTCTTTGATCCAATGGAAGAAATGGAGATGCTAAAACATCTAAAAACTTTTCGTTTTCTAAAAAGATTTTTAATAAACTTTTAGCCTCGTTTAAATACTCTTGAACGACATTTTTTTCAAGAGCGATTGAAAATAAAGCAGAAGCGTATTTTGTTTTAGTTGTCTCCATTGTCTTTTTCCATTTCGTCAATAAATTGTTTAATTAACAACTCGTTGTCCTTACTATTCGTCTCACGTTTTAATAATTCTGAAGTAGCCAAAAACGCTACGTCCACGATTTCTTTTTTAATTTCTTCTTTAGCTTTTAATTGTTTACGTTGAATATCTTTTTCCGCATCATCTTTCATCTTGACGATGTCCAATTTAGCTTGTTCGATAATTTTTTCTTGTTCGATTTGAGTTTGCTTTTTAGCATTTTCAATTATCTCATCGGCTTTTTTTCTAGATTCGATGATATTCACTTCGGCATTTTTTAATGTTTCTTGAGCTTGATTGTTATTATTTTGTGCCTCGACAATTTGTTCTTGAATATAATCTTGTCTTTTAGCAATTATTTTTTTAACTGGCTTATAGGCAAAGATAAAAAAGATAACAATCATTACGATCAACGCTAATAACTGGACTAAAAACGCCCAGACATTAGGAATGATTTTGCCAAGAAAAGAATCACTAGAAGGCATTCCAGGATAATTGCTACCTTCTGAAGTGGATGCATCTTGTAAAATCAATAAAAAGTAAGAATAAAATTTTGAAAAATAAATCATGAGATTAACCGATAAATAAAATTAAAAGTGAGATTAAAAGGGCGTAAATACCAGTTGTTTCGACTAAAGCACAACCTAAAATCATCGTTGAACGTAAATTTTTAAATGATTCAGGATTGCGTGCCATGCCATCAACAGTATGAGCACATAAAATGCCTTCCCCAATAGCGTTACCTGCACCAGCTAAAATAGCGATTGCGGCTGCTAATAATTTTAAACCTACATCTGTCATAAGTGTTCCTCCTTACATTGCAAGTTTTTCTTTTATTTCTTCTTCGTCAGGAACTTCATTAGCCACAAATAACATAGTTAGCATAATAAAGACTGTCGTCTGAATAAAAGCCGAGAAAATATCAAAATATGCATGGAATACTGGAGTGATAAAAGGAGCAATAAAAATGGTATTTAATCCTTCTGGAGAAGAAATAAATCCAAAAATGAATTGCGATATAGATTCCAATGCAAAATATATAACGCTCATCAAAGTCCAACCAGCCAAG
>JAHZFY010000092.1 GCA_019421105.1 bacterium | reverse complement strand
ACTTTATGTCGTGATCACTTCTTCTTTAGGACTATGTGGTTCATATAATTTTAATTTATTTAAATTAATTGATAAGACTATCACTGAAAATGATGAAGTTATCATATTTGGTAACAAAGGTTTAGTTCACTACGCAAATTCAAAACTAAAATTGAATAAAGAATTTAGCGGTTTTGATCCTAGTGATGTGAATAACTTAGCCCATTTTTTGCAAAGATATATTCTTGAAATATATCCAAAAGAAGAATATGAGGAAATCAATTTAATTTATACACACTATAAAAATTCAATTAGTTTTATTCCTACGATTAAACATTTGCTTCCTGTTGATATTAAATCTCAAGATGAAGAAAATAATAAAACGATTGAACCATTGATCGAACCAAATAAAAAAGAAGTTATCAACGCTTTAATTCCATTTTATTTAGAATCTATGATTCTATCGCTTCTCATCGAATCAAATGTTTCTGAACAAGCTTCAAGAAGAAATGCGATGGATAACGCCACAAATAACGCTCAAGAGTTAGTGGATGAATTAAAACTAGAATATAACAAAGCAAGACAAAATTCGATTACATCTCAAATTATCGAAGTAGTCTCAGCTTCAAATAATTTACAAGGAGGAAATTGATATGATTAAACAAACCGCTGTTAAAGGCAAGATTATTCAAGCCATTGGTCCAATTGTTGACATTCAATTTACTAATCAAAATTTACCAAAAATATTGACTGCAATCGAAATCCCATTAAAAGATGGTAATAAGTTAGTCGTCGAAGTAGCCCAACACATTGGTGATGATGTGGTTAGAACAGTATCTATGGGTCCAACTGATGGATTGATTAGAGGCATGGAATGCATCTCTTTAGATGGTCCTATTTCTGTTCCTGTTGGAGAAAACACTTTAGGCAGAATGTTTAACGTATTAGGAGATACCATCGATGGATTAGATGATAAAGTCTTTGAAAAAAATAAACGTCTTCCAATCCATAGAGACCCTCCAAAATTTGAAGAACAAAATGTCAAAACCGAAATTTTTGAAACCGGTATTAAAGTCATCGATTTATTATGTCCATATGTAAAGGGTGGTAAAATTGGCTTATTTGGTGGTGCTGGTGTTGGCAAGACCGTTTTAATTCAAGAATTGATGCATAACATCGCTACTGAAAAACATGGTATTTCGGTTTTTGGTGGTGTTGGTGAAAGATCTAGAGAAGGAAACGACTTATATAATGAAATGAAATCGACCGGAGTTTTAACAAATACTGCTTTAGTCTTTGGTCAAATGAATGAACCTCCAGGTGCAAGAATGAGAGTGGGATTAAGCGCTCTTACTATGGCGGAATATTTTAGAGATTTTGAACATAAAGATGTTTTGTTATTCATCGATAATATCTTTAGATTTACACAGGCCGGTAGTGAAGTTTCTGCATTGTTAGGCAGAATGCCAAGCGCAGTTGGTTATCAACCAACTCTTGCTACTGAAATGGGACAATTACAAGAAAGAATCACATCGACAAAAGATGGTTCTATTACTTCTGTTCAAGCAATTTATGTTCCTGCTGACGATTTAACTGACCCAGCTCCTGCAACAACATTTTCTCATTTAGATGCTAAAACAGTTTTAGATAGAAATACAGCGGCTTTAGGTATTTATCCTGCAGTTGATCCACTTGATTCTACATCTAATGCTTTAGAGCCAAGTGTCGTTGGAGAATTGCACTATCAAGTAGCAAGACAAGTTCAACAAATCTTGCAACGTTATAAAGAATTAAACGATATCATCGCTATTTTAGGTATGGATGAATTGAGTGAAGAGGATAAATTAATTGTTGCTAGAGCAAGAAAGATTAGAAATTTCTTGTCTCAACCATTCCATGTTGCTTCTCAATTTAATGGCATTCCTGGTATTTTTGTTAAAAAAGAAGACACTGTCCGTTCATTTAAAGCGATTTTAGATGGCGAGGTTGATGATATTCCAGAAGTTGCCTTCTTATATGTAGGCACTATCGAAGATGCTAAAAAGAAAGCAGAAAGTTTAAAATAATATGAGTTTAAAATTAAAAATAGTAACTCCTCGCGGCGTATATTTTGAAGGCGATGTCGATTATCTTGATGTTAGATCAAGCGCTGGTCAATTAAGAATATTGCCTCATCATACTCCTTTGATTACGCCTTTAGAAATATCGAAATTGAGCTTTAAAAAAGATGATGAAGTTCAAGATTTTGCTATTGGTGGAGGAGTGTTGCTCGTCGATGAGTTGACCACTATTTTGCTCAATAGCATCGAAGCAAAAAAAGACATCGATTT
This sequence comes from bacterium, assembly GCA_019421105.1. Classification (GTDB taxonomy): domain Bacteria; phylum Bacillota_I; class Bacilli_A; order RFN20; family CAG-826; genus CAJOOD01. The sequence continues at coordinate 1,212 of JAHZFY010000092.1, read as the reverse complement.
ACAAAGAGCTCTCGATTCTAAAAAAAGAGCCGAGGAACGACTCTTACATAGCGATGAAATTGATGTCAATCGAGCTAAGGCATCTTTATCTAGAGCCTTAAACCGCATCGATGTGTTTAATAGTTAATCATCAAAGCTTAAAAGCAATTCTTTCAATAATTGTTTATCTTGATCCACTTGGTAGTTATATCGAGTGGATTTTTGTTCTAATTCGTTAATATAAATTGCCCAAGTTGAAATATCATTACTTAAACCATAAGTATTGTATAAATATGTTTTAGCCTCATTATCTAACATATTTTGATCTAAAATTAAGCTGTTTAATTGGCTTTTTTCTAGATATGGAAAAACTTCTTGACGGTAAAATGAAAAATAAGGCCAATCGCTATTTTGGATGATTTTTTCATCGTTTAAAAAGAATATTAAAAATTCTTCTTTATATTCAATAAATTTTTCAACACCTTGCAATGTAGTTGTGGTGTATATTTTATTAGTCATAGCAAATTCCATTAGAGCTGATTCAAAACTACGATATGATGAATATCTTGAAGTGGAAAGTGTTAAAACGTTTGTGCCGTTTTTAAAAAACATCACTTTTGGGGTTGCATCAAAGTATTGAGGATATAAATCGCTTATATAAACAATGTCGCTACTTTGCGCGGAAAAAGAATAAACTTGAATCGGATGATTTTTTAAAAATGTATCAAAAAAATTATTCACTTGGCTACATAATGCGCATTGTCTTGAATGGAAATACAAAATGAAATCTTGTTTACTTTCAATCATCATCGTCACTTGATCGCCAGTTAAAGGAGTTGGAAATAACTCAACTTCCTCATTTTTATTTAAATAATAATCAATGTTTAAAGGAACGGTAATTTTATTAGCGCTGTTATCACAAGACGTTAGTAGTAACGGAGTTAATAACAATAATGTCAATGACTTAAATCCATATTTTTTCATACCATTAGTATATATACTTGTTAGCATTTTAAAAGCAAAATTTATGTTTATGTATGATTATTTTAAAAAATATAATAAAATTATGTTAGAAAAAGGAGAAGAAATATGCACGCATGGCACGATATTTCGCCTGAAAGAATTACTCCAGAACACTTTTTGGCATTGATTGAAATTTCTAAGGGTTCAAAAAATAAATACGAACTAGATAAACCTTCTGGTCATTTAATTTTAGATAGGGTTTTATATACA
>JAHZFY010000091.1:1832-3524 GCA_019421105.1 bacterium | reverse complement strand
CTAAACAATTAATTTCGCTGACATATCCTTCATTTTCCGAAATTACATCAATTACAATTGATGACATTTCAAATTTTTCAGGATTTCTAATATATGATTCATCTCCACCTTGAGCTTTAACAAATTGACAGAACTTTTCAAAAGCTTCACCGTTATTTAATTTTTCTTTTAATAGTTCATAAGCCTCGTCTTCACTTTTACAAATTTTAGCTTGTTCCAACATAATCGATCCTGCTTTTAGACATAATTCAACAAAATCTTTTGGTCCATGTCCATGAAGAGTGTCAATAGCTTCTTTAACTTCTAAATTATTACCAATAGCCAAACCAAGAGGTTGTGTCATATCAGTAATAATCGCTCTTGTGTCTCTATTTAAACCATCACCAATGTCTACCATGGTTTTAGCCAATGTACGTGCATCATCAATATTTTTCATGAAAGCACCACTACCAAATTTTACATCAAGTAAAATTGTATCACTGCCTGAAGCAAGTTTTTTAGACATGATAGATGAAGCAATTAATGGAATAGATTCAACCGTACCTGTAACGTCTCTTAAAGCATACATCTTTTTATCAGCAGGAACTAAATCAGCGGTTTGCCCAACAATAGCCATACCAATATCTTGAACTTGTTTGATAAAACGATCGCCACTTATAGCAACACTCATGTTAGGAATAGATTCTAATTTATCTAATGTTCCTCCAGTATGTCCAAGTCCTCTACCTGACATTTTTGCTAATTTTGCCCCACAAGATGCGACAAGTGGTCCTAAAACCATAGATGTTTTATCGCCAACACCACCTGTGGAGTGCTTATCAACCTTAACGCCTTGTATCATATCTAAATTAATAACATCACCGCTATGTTCCATAGCATCTGTTAAAACGCAAATTTCCTTTTTGCTCATGCCTTTAAATAAAATTGCCATATTTAAAGCTGAAATCTGATATTCCGGAATTAATCCTTTTGCATAATTTTCAACATAAAAGCGAATTTCTTCTTCGCTTAATTCTTTTCCATCTCTTTTTTTAATAATGATATCGACCATTCTCATATGTTTATTCCTCTTTATATGATGATTTTATCACATTTTTTACATTTTATAATTAAAATGATGTAAATTTATTATATATGGAGTTTAAAAAACATTTAAAATCATTCTTAAGCGAAGAAGAAATCAATAAATTGATGGACTCATTGACTAAAAAACCTAAACACGCTTTGCTTTTGAATACCAAAAAAATTTCTAAAGATGGGTTTTTAAAAATGTTTCCCAATATCAAACAACATCCAATTGTTGAAAATGGTTTTTTATATGATGAAGAAGTTTATAAATTTGGTAAACATATTTTCCATGAAATGGGAGTTTATTATCTTCAAGAGCCCGCAGCTATGTGTGTATCCTCCCTACTAGATGTTCAAAAAAATGATATAATCTTAGACATGTGCGCTGCACCAGGAGGCAAAAGTATCCAAGCTGGGTTAATTTTAGATGGATCTGGTTGTGTTATTTCTAATGATTTATCTAAATCACGTTGTGATATTTTGTTAGAAAATGTTGAAAGGATGGGATTAAGCAATATATTAATCTCAAATAATAATTTTGAGAATATATACGAAAATTACTTGAATTATTTTGACAAAATTATATTAGATGCCCCTTGCTCAGGAAGTGGGATGTTTAGAAAA
>JAHZFY010000091.1:0-1822 GCA_019421105.1 bacterium | reverse complement strand
ACGATATTAAAAACGATTGGTCATACAATAAAGTATTAAAATTTTCTACATTGCAAAAGCAATTAATAAAAATTGCATTTGAAATGTTAAAACCAGGGGGAGAATTAATATATTCAACGTGTTCATTTTCCATCGAAGAAAACGAAAATGTAGTTGAACATCTTTTAAATAATTGCAAAGATGCATTGCTTATTCCTTTTGAAAAAAATGATCTATTTTATATTTGCAACAAAAAGCCTATTGGAATACATTTGCTACCTTTTTTATTTGAAGGAGAAGGACACTACATTTGCAAAATTAAAAAGGCAGGAATAAAATCTAATAACGTAATTGCTCACGATGAACTCACTATAAAAAGATTTGGTGATTATCTTTTTTCTTTACCTCTTGATGTAAAATGCAATAAATTAAGAATTATTAGATACGGTTTAAAACATGGTGAATACAAGGGTAAAAATTTTATACCATCCTATCATCTTTCACATTCTAACGAATTACATTTAAAAGAATATATTCAATATGAACTAGATGACAGGTTATTAGAAAAATACATAAAAGGCGAGTCTTTAAGATTAAATTTAGAAAAAGGTTGGCTCGTTTTAACATACAATAAAATTCCAATTAGTTTTGGCAAATCTGATGGTATGATTTTAAAAAATCATTTCCCTAAATATTTAAGAAGCAAACATTTTATAAAATAAAATACTTGTTTTTTATAAAAAATAGTATAAAATAGTTGCAAAACTTTTTTTGAAAGGAGAATTAAGTATGAAGAAAAGTTTATTAGGCGGATTTACTGCTTTATTACTTGTTACTACTGTATTAGCAGGATGTAGTCCATCAACTACTTCAACTAGCAAACCTGGTACTGATACTAGCGATAGTACCACTACCACAACCGAACCTGTTGCAAAAGTTGTTCAAGTTGGAGATATTAACCAAATTGATTTTGAAACAAGAAAATCTGTTCTTGATGGACAAGTTGTTAGAATTGAAGGAGTTATAGTTTCAGCTATTTTAGATGGTTCTTTCAATGTCCAAGAACAAGTTTTATCAGATCAAAAAAATCCATTACGTCATTTAGAAGTCTTAGGAACTCATGATGTTAAGCATGCTACAAAGGTTAATGTTACCGGTACTGTTAGCATGAACAAAGGCCATATCTGTTTGGCTGATGCTACTGTTGAAAAAGCACCAAGCAACCCTAATGAAGATGGTATTTATAACTATATCAACTTCTCAAGAGCTGTATATGATGCAAGTTCAAGCATAATCGCAAATGGTAATGTTTATAATGGTGTTGTTGTACCAACAACTTATGAACTTCCTACATTAAAATTAGGACAAGGTGCTACTATTCCTGTCACTTTCCCTGGTGAAGATAATGATACTTCTAAAGAAGATAATCCATTTATCGTTGATTTAGTTATTCCAAGCGTCATTACTCAAGATGCTGTAAATCGTTGGAATAGAGACATTGTTACAAAAATGGCCGCTGCTAAAGAAACAGGTGGTATAAATATCTTTACATCAATTTATTACAATGAGGGCGAAGCCCAATTAATACTTGATAATTTTGGCTTATTAGCTGGTAGTGCTGCTGGATATGCAACCGATGTTGTTAAAGTTGATGGTGTTTACAAAACTTTTGCAGACGCTTCTACAAAATATCTTCCTGAGTACATTCTTCCATCAGATTTAGCTAAATTCCCAAATTTAGAAAATGAAAATGCTTTCTCATTTGTCGTTGATTCTTCCTTATATTTAGATTATGTTGAACAATTTGGTGGTTTATTAACTGTCACTGTTCCTTCATATAACA
>JAHZFY010000090.1 GCA_019421105.1 bacterium | reverse complement strand
GGTTAATTGATGCTACAACAGACTCTATCATTGGAACATTAGGTGGAGGTTGGGCCCAATTAGTGGCTATTTTATTAATCACATTTTTAATTCGTGCAGTTATGATGGTTTTTACAATCAACCAAACCACCATGTCTGCTAAGATGTCAGAAATACAACCAGAATTAGCAAAAATTCAAAACAAATATCCAAACGCTAACAATGGTAATAGAGCTGAACAACAACAATTAGCCATGGAAACTTCAGCGCTATATAAAAAGCACAAAATCCATCCATTCTTATCTATTGTTGTTATGATAGTTCAATTCCCAATTTTCATTTGTGTTTGGGGTGCTATGACAGGGTCTGCTATTTTGGCAAGTGATGCGTTTTTAGGATTAAGATTGTCAGATTCTGTATCATCACAATTATTCAATTTAGAAAACTGGCCAAACAATCCTGGTTGGTGGACTGCTATCGTTTTATTCTTAATAATGGCAGGTTTGCAGGCTTTAGCGATGCTTTTGCCGCAAATTATTGCAAAAAGAAAACAAAAAGCGGTTGCTAAAACACAGAAAAATCCAAGCATGAAAAAGCAAAATGACAAGATGAAATGGTTCACCATCATCATGCTTGTTATGATTATTTTCATGGGATTCTCATTATCTTCTGGTATGGTTATTTATTGGATTGCTGGTTCAATTTGGACAATTGGTCAAACCTTAATTATTGAATTGATTAATTATTTGAAGAACAAAAACAAAAACAAACCAAAAATAAATAAATCAAAACTTCAAACAGCAGACGGTAACACCATTATTGATGCTGAAGTTATTCCAGAACACATCGCTGCTCCAACTGGAAAGAAAAAATACAAAGATAAAGGAAATTCATAAGATGAAAGAATATATTGCAAAGACTTTAGATGAAGCTTTAAAAAAAGCAAGTGAAGAAGCAGAAATAGATGTCGAAAATTTGGTTTATTCTTTAGAAGAAGAAAAAAGAACCTTGTTTTCAAAAAGAGTTGTCATCAACGTTTATGATATAGATGATATCATCACATATGGTGAAGATTATATTCTTGGCATCACCGATTCATTAGGTATTGAGGCTACTGCTACCACCCAATTAAAAGACGATATTATTAGAATTACAATCGATTCTGCTAATAATCCAATTTTAATTGGAAAAAACGGAAAAACATTACAAGCAATCAATGATCTTGTTAAATTAGCGGTCGCCACTAAATTCAAAAAAAGATTCAGAATTCTCGTCGATATCAATGGCTATAAAGATTCTAAATACCGCAAATTAACTTTCCAAGCAAAAAGAATTGCAAGAGAAGTTCAAAAAACAAAAGTATCAGCTGTGTTAGATCCTATGCCTGCAGACGAAAGAAGAATCATCCATAACGCTTTACATGGATTTAGAAACATCAAAACCGAATCAAAAGGTGATGGCACACATCGTCAAGTTACAATCAATTACGTTGAAAACAACTTGAATAACGCTTCTGAAACCAAAGAAGAAGAATAAGTTATAAAACGCCTTTATTGGCGTTTTTTTTATGATATAATTTAAGTATGTTTGATACGATTATAGCTTTAGCTACTCCACCACTTAAATCTGCTCTTGCCATCATTAGATTAAGCGGAACAGATTGTTTTAAAATAGTTTCAAAATTCTTTGACAAAAATATAACTGATATTACTAAAAAAACTATTTTGGTTGGAGATATTATAGATGGCGATGAAATTATTGATAATGTGGTTTGTTTAGCTTATAAAGGACCAAAAAGTTTTACAGGAGAAGATGTTGTGGAAATCATTTGCCATGGCTCAATGCTCATAGTTAACGAAATAATCGCTCTAGCAATGAAACATGGCGCTAGACAAGCTGAAAGAGGAGAATTTTCTCAAAGAGCGTTTTTGTTAAAAAAAGTTGATTTGATACAAGCCGAAGCTATCGCTGATGTAATAGACGCAAACACTCACGAATCAAAAAGGCTCGCCATGATGTCTTTAAAAGGAAAGGCCACAGAAATGTTTTTACCTTTTAAAAAGAAAATCGAAGATTTGATTTGTGAAATAGAGGTCCATTTTGATTATCCTGAAGAAGCTGATAATGAAGAAGTAACTACTCAAAATATCGTAAGAAGAATTGATGATATGCTTTTTGATGTTGATAAACTGATATCTTCATCAAAAAAAGGTCATATTATTAAAGACGGAGTTAAGGTGGCTTTAGTTGGAAAACCAAATGTAGGAAAATCATCGATTTTAAACGCTTTATTACAAGAAGATAAAGCAATCGTTACTCCAATTGCGGGTACAACAAGAGATGTGGTTGAGGGCGATATAAATATCGATGGAATCACCATACATTTACTAGATACCGCAGGTATTAGAGAAAGTAATGATCAAGTAGAATCAATTGGTATTGAAAAATCAAAAAAAACTATCCAAGAAGCCGATTTAGTTATCGTAGTTTTAGACGCATCTAAAAAAATGGAAGAATACGATAATGAAATTTTAGAATTTACAAAAGATAAATTAAGAATAATTGTGAATAACAAATCAGATTTAAACGACTATAAAAGTCTTGGTTTAAATGTATCTGCGCTAAATAATGATATCGAACCTTTAAAAAAGGAAATATTCAAAATATTAGGTATAAGTCAAAAAGACTTTATAACTCCTAGCCTTGCTAATTCTAGACAAATTGGTTTATTAGAACAAATAAAAAACAATCTTTTAGATGTAAAAAAAGATGCATTGAATTTTGTTCCAATGGATTTAATATCAATAAACATATTAAGCGCATATCAAAGATGTTTAGAATTGGTTGGTGAAAACTCAAATTACGATCTTTCAAAGGAAATATTTAAAAGATTTTGTGTTGGTAAATAGATATGATTTTTGATTCGCATTGTCACTTAAATGATCTACAATTATATAGTGATTTAGATAACGTTATAAAAAACGCTTTGGATAATAATGTTAAAAAAATGCTTGTTATTGGTTATGATAAACCTTCATCTTTTTTGGCCGCAAAACTAGCTCACGAATACGAATTTATTTATGCGGCAGTTGGTTATCATCCGGTTGATGTAGAAGGAATTAATGAAGAAGACTTAAAAGAAGTAATGTCATTGATTGACAAAGTCAAAGTCGTAGCAGTTGGTGAAATAGGATTAGATTATCATTGGGTTAAAGAGGCTGACAAACAAGAAAAACAAAAAGAATTTTTTATAAAGCAAATAAAATATGCGGATAAATTAGGTGTTCCTATTGTTATTCATAATCGTGAAGCTACAGAAGATTGTTTGAATATAATTAAGGCACACACACCAAAATATAAAGGTGTTATGCACTGCTTTTCTTCTTCTATTGAAATTGCAAAAGAATTTATCAAACTAGGTTTTTATATTTCTTTTGGAGGCCCGCTTACTTTTACCAATGCAAGAAATATAAAAGAAGTAGCAAAAGAAATAGACTTAACACACATATTAGTGGAAACGGATTGCCCATATCTTACCCCACATCCGTTTAGAGGCAAAAGAAATGAACCAGGATATCTGCCATTGGTTGTTAAACAACTTGCCGAGATTAAAAACGTGTCTATAGAAGAAGCTGAAAACATAACATATCAAAATACTTGCAAATTGTTCCACGTGTAAACTATGAAAAAATATATTAATGGATTTTTAATTGTTGAAG
>JAHZFY010000009.1 GCA_019421105.1 bacterium | reverse complement strand
TCACAATGAAATAAAAGATGAAATAATATATTCTACTTTGTTTGGTGAATCATCCCAGATGAATATAGCAGTTACTCTTTATAAGTGTGATCCAACATTATATATAACAGGAAATTGCATTATGCAAGAAAAAGGAGAGTTCGGTAAGCAAATTCCAAGACTAGAATATCAAATTCATAGTAATGAAATAAACAAAGTGATAAAGTGCACTACTCAATTAGGTTGCATAGAAAGAAAAATAACAAATGAAGATGTGCCATCACAACAGGGTATTTACGTTGGAAACGATAAATGCGGATTGTTAATTTATGGGCAAGGTAAATACGGATATCGCATTAAAAATGATTCTATTAATATGATATTGTTACGTTCTACTTTTGATCCGGACAAATTACCTGAATATGGGGAAAGAAATTTTAAATTGTCATTATCACCATGCATAAATAACGACATAGAAATAAACAAAAATATCTTTAACAACCAATTCAATCCTGATGTTGTCAGCGTGCCATATCAAAATGGCGTTAATTTGGATTCCTTGATAGAAGTTAGTAAAAACATTACATTAATTAATTTGTTTAAAGATGAAAATGACTATATGCATCTAATTTTTAAAAACGATTCTAATCAAAAAGAAATCGCGAAAATCAAACTAAATTTCATCGAAAAGATTACAAATTGCGTTGATAATGCAGACATGAAAAATATCCAATGCAACAAAAACACAATAGAATTTGAAATTGATAATAATTCTTTTATTCATTTATTAGCTAAATAGGAGGAAACAATGAAAAAGAGAAACATTTTGGGTCTATTAGTCGCTGCAACATTAATCTTTACCCAAGCAGCATGTTCACCTACAAATCAAGGAAGTAATTCATCAGGAAGTGACACGACTGACGTAGATGAAATACCTGTTAAAATTATTTCTATAAAAGGCACAGGAATAACAAATAAACAATTAAAAATGAATAGCGGAGAAACACTGCAATTATCCTATGTTGTTTCACCTAGTAACGCAACAAATAAAGACGACGTTATTTGGGCAACAAGCGATGAAAACATTGCCACAATAACTTCAGATGGCTTACTAACTGCAGTTAATGAAGGAACATGTAACGTTAGCGCCACAATTGGAAAAGCAAGTGCTTCTATTACATTAGAAGTTTTGAAAACAATTCCAGTAGAAAATATTTCATTTAAATCAGCTGAATATGAAATAAAAGCCTCAATGACGACAGCAGTAGAAAAAGAAATGAAAAATGAAGTTGTTATAACTCCATTAGATGCAACATATACATCCTTAAAATGGAGCATAAAACCATTGAATAATGCTGATCCAACTCATGTTAGTGTGTCAGCAGATGGTGTGGTGACAGTCATTAGAGAAAAAGCTGTTGAAAATTCTAGATACGAATTGCGTGCAGAATCAATAAAACAGCCTAGTGTTTTTGCCACAACTACAATCGTTGTCAAATATTTAGAGGCAGAATCTATTAAAGTTAGATTTTCTCATGAACCAGCACCTAGAAATCCTCAAACTTATGAATTCCCTACTACTTATTCGATCTACGATGGATTAAACTTAGCTGTTGAAACATTACCTTTGGGGGCTATGGATACATATGAATTTACTTCCTCTGCTCCTGAAATAATAGATGTCCAGCAAGGATACAAAGATTCCTATGCAACATTTTTAGTTAAAGGAACAACTGGTACAGCTACAATTACTGTAACCTCAAAAAGAAATGAAAAAATTACATCTACAGTCACAATAAATGTTATTGAACCATCGGATAATGATAAATACATTGTTTTAGATGAAAATAACAAAGATAACAATTTGAACATTTCAAAAAATGATTTAGATAAAGTTGATGTTGATACAAGAACTTATTGGAATTTTGATCCTGAAGGCGAAAAATATAAAACTGATAGAGAACAATCTTTGAAAAATTGGCACAATATGGCTCCTTTAGGTTCATCTTCGCCAGACAAAGAAATGATGAATTCAGGTAATGGACAATCAATTTTTGACGGCGGTTTCTGTGTATGCTTTGATTCATGGGATTGGCCACAAGACAATAATCAAACAAACTTATATTTATACAATAGAATAGTTTTACCAAGCGAACCTTTAATGAAAGTCAGAGTAAGAACTCAGGCAACTGCCGGTACAACTGGTAAAGGTAAATTTAGAATACGTCTAGTCGATTCTAAAACATATGAATCGTATTTCTTATTAAAAGATGGCGCTGCTACACTACCTGGGATTGAGATGCCTGAATATCGTGATTTAACTGATGTTGGCACTCAAGATAAAAGCACAGGATGGATTACAGTTGATAGTGTTCCGGATTTTAATTTAGCACAAGACTGGTTTTATTTCTCAATACCATCATCATTTGTTGGAAAGGATATGTTCATTTTCTTTGAGGTTGATGATTTGCATACAAGTTTAGAATTAGGAACTGATGGTTGCGATCGCATACAATTAATATGCGCTTACTTTGTCGATGAAACCAATCCTGATCCGAATTCTTTAAGAGTAGAAGGATAACTTCATGATTATCGATGATTTTGTAAATAACAAACAATCATTATGCTCAGCATTAAAATTCCAATCTATAGATGGAAAATCTAAAGGTAATGAGTACTTATTATTAAATAATGGTGTTATCGAATTATTGGTGGATGTTACGCACGGATTTGATATAGCCTGGTTTAGGTATAAGGGAGAATTATTATCTTTAATACTAAATAATGGTTTTAACTCAAGCAATGAAGATTTCCATTATAGATTTGAAGGTGGATTTTTATATACATGTGGTTTAGATGGTATTGGTCAAAAGGAGAACCTCCCCCTTCATGGCCACTATCATCTAACGCCAGCAAGAATAATCAGCATTCAAGAAGGCGAACACTTAATTGTAAAAGCAGAAATAGAATTCACTCAATTTTTTGGCCAAAATATACTCATTGAAAGAACGATTACTACTTCATACAATTCCTCTTCAATAAAAATAGAAGACGAAATACAAAATCAATTAAATAAAGATGTTCCATATTGTATGTTGTATCACTTTAATTTTGGTTATCCGTTTATCGACGAAACATGCGAGATAAGAATAGATTCTTTAAATGTCTCAGCAAGAAATGATTTTTCAAAACGAGATATAAAAGTTTGGAACTCCTATAAAGACGGTATCAAAAATGAAGAGCAAGTCTATTTTCATAGTCAAAACACAAATCATATCGAAATAATCAATCATAAATCAAATAAAAAAATTATTTTAGATTATACTGGAAAAGACTTAACTAAACTCATTGAATGGAAATGTCAAGTTTATAAAAATTATGCTCTTGGAATTGAACCATCTACATCGTTCTTAGATAATTTATATCAAGATGCGTATTTAAAGCCAAAAGAAAAAATAACCAATTCATTTATATTTAAAATAAGCGATTAATCGCTTATTTTTTTATCATCCCAACATTGCTTAAATCGACATCAAGATATTCAATGCCTTTTTGTGTTTTATTTAAAAGCACCTGTCCGCCATAATATCCATTACCATAAATATCTGATAATAAAATGTAGTAAATGTATTGTCCATCTTTTATAGGTTTAACATTTAGAGTTGTATATTCATCATAAATGATTGGATCGCCTTCAAAATAATTATTTATCTCGTCATAAATATTAACGTATAAAGGAGTTATAGTTTCTCCATATTTTATTTCATGAAGACGGGAAGATTTCCAATCTATATCCATATAGCCTCTTATTTCCCCATGTTTTGTGTGCTCATCATAATCAAAAACAAGTAGATAATTATCATCATTAATTAAGACAGGACAATAAAATGATGTTATATCATTATTTTGTTCTGCGAATTGGCAGTATAAAACTTGATCGTTTAAATAAATCCAATTCCCATTAAAATTTATTGTGAATAGATTATCATCTCCACCAAAAAAGAAGCCTTTTCTATCATCGTAGTTATTATCCCAATCAACTAAACAATAATATGCTTCATAAAAATAGTCTTTTGAGGATTCTTCAATTATAAAAGAAACAGTATTATCATTTATAAAAAGAGGTCTATTAAATTGAATCGGCACTTCAGGTTTTATATCGATGAAGCTATTCAATAGCTGTTCATAATCCTCATCATCAATTATTGCAAAATAATCATTAAGTTTATCTTTTCTATTTTTTGGAAAGAAAAAATTTAAACCAGATACATTGTTTCTATTAAAACCATTTTCTTTTTTGATTGCATTAGAAAAATCATAACTAATATTCAAATTATCTAAACATTGGCCTAAATCAAATAGATTTAATGTGTCGTTTGAATAAGACTTATAGCCAAACTCTAATACACTATCTAACATATTATCGATAAGAGTAATATCATTAGACAACACTTGCACCATTTCATCAAAAGGTTCTTTTATATCGTCTAAATGATTTAAATCTACGCAAGATAAAGTATAACTAGATATGTTTTCATGTTTTAAGGCATATGATTTTAATAGTTGTTCAAAATAGTTTTCCTTATTTATATTTAAAACACTACGATAATCCCATCCGGTTCCAGGTTCTAAATCTTGAGAAAAAATAAGATAATCAGTGTTGTCTTTAAATAAATCTAGCATTTCATAATTAGCCATTAAACAAGCATCAAAACCAATATAATTAAAGTTATGATTGGATATGCCATTTTTTATTTCTAAAAGAGTCAAACTATCATCTTGGAAATTTTCATCAAAGCACACTCCATCAATTAAACCAGACCCATGATCCCAAAAGATTAAAGATGTTTCACTTTGGTCAAACTTTGAATTATTTAAGCTATCCAAAATAAAAGAGTTTAATGTTGTTTCATCACCTAAATTAATATTTCCATATGACTTAATTTTATTTAAAGATTGATTTTTAATTGCGTATAGATTAACACCATTATCAATATTTTCATGATGCCAAGTTTTACTACCACCACATAAAACAAATACTTCAACATTAGAATCTAAATTAACCTCTAGCATTTCATTAATATTTTTTGAAGCATAACCTTTTATAGATTCTAAATCGCTACCACACATATAAATCAATAAGGTGTGATTATTGCTTTGCTGATTAAAACACGCTGTTAGAAGCGTTAAATTAAGGATTGATAAAATATGAAGTGATTTATTAATTTTTTTCATATGTATGAACCAATTTATATTTTCTCATAAACAAAATCAAAGCGTGTATTAAAAATAATATTAAACAAATTATATGTGAGGAAGACATGTTTAATATTATATTATTTCTCACTCTAAAAAATTCTAAAACAAAACGAATAAGACAATATGATAAAACACCAATTAAATATCTATCACCATTTTGAATCCATTTGGTTTTAAATGGAATTAATAATAAAATTGCAATTATAAAGTCCAGCCCAGCTTCAATTGGTTGTATTGGAAAATATCTTAAACCCTCGTATCCTAAAATGCCGTGTTCATAAATAAACCCATGACAGCATCCTTCTAACATGCAACCAATGCGATAAAAAGCTAATTCTATAAACATTCCTATGATTAAAAAATCGAGAGTTTTTAAAAAGTCTAGTTTAAAGATTTTGGTAAATAAGATTATAAAAGGAGGAATAAAAAAGAATACACCTAATAATGAAAAACCTGCAAAAGTTAATCCGTTTTGTAAAACATATTCAAAATTTTCAATAATATATAGCGTTTTTGCCCCTAGTATCTCTACTAACAAAATATAAACGGATAATAAGATGATTTTATATAAAGGTATTTTTATTATTTTTAAGCCATATATAAAATAAAACAAAGTGGAGCATAAAATACCTATGCCCCACATAAAATTGCTTGCACTTAATTCAAAACCAAAAATATTTATAATCGGTAACATATCAATTAATAATTAGTGGATAAATTCTCTGTGCTTATTTTACCTGTTTTAACTTTATGATCTCCAACTAAGCCCGGCCAACTTAATAAATTTAAATCAAGATAATTTACCTTTGTGTTTGGAATAGTATCAACATATCTATCTCCTTGTCTTTTAGCAAGGCGATAGTTTTTTCCATCATAATGCCATTTTTCATTGCAACTTCCACTTCTATATTTGTAATGGTATATGACGATTCTATCAAGAGAGTTTTCGGTATAGTCTTTAATTTTCATATCTAAATCAATATATATGACATAACCTTGAGTCCATTCCATTTTTCTATTTTGATCATAATGTTCATATTTATCATCTTTAGTTACCGCTAAAGGAAGAATGCATTGATAACCTTTAGGTGCCTTATCATCTCTTGGTATTTCAAAACCAATAAATGACAAATATTCATAAAATGTCTTATCGCCTGCATATGGTTTAATAGCGTTAACAAAAGCATTCCATGTAGACTTTTCAATAAAATCAAATCTATCGAAATCCACTTTGATGATATAATAAACAACGCTATCTTTAACATAATAATCGTTTAAAAGAAAATCGGCAAAGTGCATAGAGTTGACCTTTTTAGCTAATTTTCTATTTAATGAATTGCTAGTTAAATTATAGTATTGAGAATCCACGTTTCTTGTAAAATTATTATAAGAAACCATTATTGCGGTTTTAACAGCTTCTTGTTGAGAATAATAATCAAATAAGAATCTAATATCTGTGAAATTGGTAATTATAGATGATGAAGGGAATTTATAATCCTTCATACTACTTAATTCGTTTTTATATGTTTCTTGTATTTTTAAAGTAGGATTATTAAATTCTTCTTCTAACCAATAATAGTAGTTTTCATTTTGATAAGTAAAACCTATAACTTGGCCATTACTATTGGCAACAATAATGTTTTCTATTCCATTTTTTGCCATGTTATATGTTAAATCAAATTGATTTAAAGCATAAATTGACTGATAAGTAGCAATAACAGAAGATAGATAATTATCTTCATAATATTTTTGTTTAACATCAAAAGGGACTTCACTTTCCACTAAATGTCTAACTAAAGAAAAAATACTATACTTTGATAAATTAGAAGAAGGTTGTTCGTTACCTAAAATAGATAGTCCAAACTTTAAAGTTGTATCATATAGATCAGTTTTTTGTGTTATGTTTTCACCTTTTCTAATACTTTTTTCCACCGAGTCATAAATATTTTGTTTATCAATTGCAGATGAAGAAGATAAACTATCGGCTTTAGCAAGATTATTAAAAGGAACTTCATAAGTTAATGCATCTAGATAATAATTGTTAAACAAATCAAATTGCAAAGTGTATTTTTGATCATTTTCAGTTTTAGCAATGGCATCTACGGTTTGTTTTAAATCATCTAGTGTTTCTTTAAGTTGTTCTAAACTATCATATACATCGTTAATAGTATAATTTTCTTCAGGCTCAAAAATATGAATTCCCAAACAATCAAAAATATTATTTTGAATCCACATTTCCGCTTTGCTTGTTATTGTTGTGATACTATGTTGGCTAGCCTTTAAAGCAGCATCTTTTGCAGATTCCACTACTTTGCCAACTAAAGTATTCATGATACCTGTGATGATTGGGCTAAATTTTGAATCATCTTCCCCTTCATAAGGAGTATAAGTAGGTTCATTATATTTAGGAACGTAGTCGCTTGTATTTGTTTCGTTTGAACAAGATATTGTTCCAAGACTCATTAAGCCAATGAGTAATGACAATGCAATTTTATTTTTCATAAGTTCTCCAATCTATAAACTTAATTTATCTAACAATATATAGTACCTAATTTAATACTTGTTTAGATATATAATAAAGAGATTAAAGTAAAATAACTATTATAATTTTCATTTACTTGAGTATTTAGTCATATTTTTTTATATGTAATTGATTCAATGTAGAAACAAATAATTCTTTTTTCCAAAATTTTAAACTATCTAAATCATTTATAAAATTAGACACATCTTTTTTAGCAGATTCATAATCAATGGATTCGAATTTTTCTTTTAAAAGTTTTTTAATTAATTCCAATGTTATTGTTTCATTTTCTTTAATTTTTCCACCTGTATTAATTAATTTATTCTTTAAATATTCAAAATTAAAATTGGCTCCTTTGCCAATGTAAAATAAATAATCATATAAATCTCTACCTTTAACATGGTTATCAAAGTTTCTACATATAATCGCATGGATTTTGCCGGCAAATAATGTTGCTTCATCAAATATTTGTACTTCGTATGGGGCCGGCAACATCTTATATTTAAATTCAGTTGTCCCACCACTAGGATTATCGATATCTATTTCAAATTTTATTTTTATTTTTTGATTAAAAATCACGCTTTTAGCATCTTCGCTTTTTGGAAAAAAAGACATCATCAACATTAAAGTGTTGCCTTTTAAAAATGCGCTTTGTATGTTTGTTTGGCTGGTCTTAGCTTTAGATTCAATATTTATTTCTAGTCCATATGAAAGAAATTCTTTTTTTAAAGATGGAAAATAGTCTTCCAATTTAAAATCTATATTTTTATCTAATAAGGCAAAATCTAAATCTTCACTAAACCTATTTAACCCATGGAATATTCTTAAACATGTTCCACCATAAAAAACTGCTTTTTCAAAAAAGCCGCCGCGAGATAATCCTGCTAAAGCTATTTCTTGAATGATTTCTTTAATAGCGTTTTCTTTTTCTTTGTTATTTTGAGGGTTATATCTAGCTAGCATTGCCTCAATTGCATTATTCATTATCATATTCCTTTCTTATAAGTTTAATTAGCATATCTAAATTTGTCTTTTTATATAAACGTGCTAATCTAGACATTAATTTAAAATCACAAGAGGCGAATTCATTTTCATCAATTCTTTTATCGACAAACAACAATTCTTTTAAATCATTAATATTTTTAACAACTCTCCATTTACTCAAAGAATCACATATTGCTTTTTCTTTAGTTGCAATCTTAACCGAATATTCACCACTTTCAAGATATGTTAGCCCTTCAGAAAAAACGTCTTTTGAAACGTCTTTATATTCATATCTTGCAAAGATATTAACAAAAACTTTTGTCTTTTTCTTATTTAATGTTGCTGAAGTAATTGAAAAAACTTTTTCTGGGATTAAACCATAAAAAGATAAAGCCCATTCAAAGCTTAAATAGGAAGGGGATAAAATTGATGATGCTAATAAACATGGATCAACTTTACTATCTGTTTCATAAACACCTCTAGTCAATCTAAAAAGAATTCCTTTATCCACATCTCTTTTAATTTTATCTAAAGGATTGATATAATCAGCAAACTTCTTTTTAAGTATCGATGTAGTAACTATCATATTTGCTCCTTTAAATACAATTATATTGGATTTCGTGGAGAAAACAAGACCTATAACATTTTTATTAGTATAATTTCCGTTCTATTATATTAATAAAATTTAAAATATGTTCACAATATTTAACAAAAGGTGATTAATACTCAAAAATTAAATATAAAAACATCACCCAAGGTGGATGATGTTTTATGTAAAAGGAGGTTATATTAGTCAATTCTTTTAGTAGTAATCGGATCGAAAAGATGAATTTTAGCATCATCGAATACTACATCGATGCTATCACCAATAAACAATTCTTTTTCCACTGATGTTTTCATGATTAAGTCCTTGCCAGCAAAATCTAAATGAAGATAATATTCCTCACCTAATAACTCAGGGAAAGTAATATTTAATTTGAACTTATTAGCGTCGTTTTTCTTTGCTAATTTAATTCCTTCAGGTCTAACACCTAATATAATTGGACGAGGTTTATTGGCTTTTATTAGTTCATATATTTCAAGACCTTCTTTTTTATGGTTAATTTCTTTTTCAAGATATTTAACATGCCTTTGCATTATTTGGTCTTTTTTTAGACGTTTATCATTTTTATATTTTTCTAGTTCGTCTTCCATGTTTTTTAAACTAGTTGTTAATTCTTTTTCATTAATAGTATTTAAATATCTACGATATTTTTCTACATCATTTTCATTTAATTTATATTCTTTTCCATCATCAAAACGAACGATTCCATTATCATATGTCGCAGTGATTAAATTCATAGCTGGAGAACCAATAAATCTTGCTACGAATGTATTTGTAGGATGATGGAATATTTCTTGTGGTGTACCGATTTGTTGAATATAACCATCTTTCATTACCACAATTCTATCCGCCATAGTCATGGCTTCAGTTTGATCGTGGGTAACATAAATTGTAGTTGCGCCAATTCGCTTATGCAATTTAACAATTTCTGTTCTCATTTGCACACGTAATTTAGCATCAAGGTTTGATAATGGTTCATCCATAAGAAACACTTTTGCATCGCGGACAATCGCCCTTCCTAAAGCAACACGTTGTCTTTGACCACCTGATAGTTGAGCTGGCTTTCTGGTAAGTAAATCCTCAATCTCAAGAATTTGAGCAGCTTCGTGCACTCTTTTATCAATTTCATCTTTTGCTACTTTTCTCATTTTAAGACCAAAGGCCATATTTTCATAAACGCTCATATGAGGATATAAAGCATAAGATTGAAATACGAGAGCGATATTTCTATCTTTTGGGGCTAATTCATTTGAATAAACTCCATCTATGAACAATTCTCCATTTGTAATTTCTTCTAAGCCAGTCACCATTCTTAAAGTGGTAGATTTGCCACATCCAGATGGACCAACTAAAACAATGAACTCATTTTGTTCAATATCAAGACTAAAATCATGAACAGCATGAACTCCATTCGGGTATATTTTATTAGCTTTATTTAAAATAACATAAGAATTATTTGGAGCCTTTGGTTCTTCAAAAGTAATATGTTTTTTCATAATAATCACTCCTTATAAATAATAACATCAACGTCTTGTTCTTTCATTAATTGCCTAACTTCATCATGCGTATGTAAGGAAGGGAATGCACCTTTTATTGTTGTAGTTAATCCACCCATTGCATTTGCATATTTTAAGGTGGTAATTAAATCATATTCTCTTGCTAAACCTGTTATTAAAGCGGCATTAAATGAATCACCTGCCGCTACAGTATCAATAGCATCTACATTATATGAACCTACTAAAATTTCATGATTATTATCTACAAATAAACACCCTTTTTTGCCAATAGTCACTACGATATGTTTTATACCCTTATCTAATAAGGCTTTAGCAGCTAATTTTATTTCATCAATAGTTGAAGTAGGCATAGATGTTAAAATTGAAAGTTCGTGTTCATTTGGGGTTAAATAATCAATGTATTGGTAATAATCTTCCTTAATTTTATTAGCAGGTGCTGGATTTAACATCGTTATCAACCCATTATTCTTTGCAAATTTAATGGCTTCAAATGTCATATCTAAATCCATTTCCATTTGACACAATAAATATTTACACTTTAACATTTCTTTTTTAGAATTTTCCAAATCTTTCATATCATATTTAAGATTAGATCCTAAAATAACAACGATGCGATTGTCACCATTTTTATTAATTTGAATGTGTCCAACACCACTGCTTGTATCTAAAGATTTATAAATAAGCGATGAATCCAAATTATTTTGATCAAAAAAATCTAAAAAATTCTTGCCAAAAGAATCATCTCCTAATTTTCCAGATATAATTGCATCGGAACCTAATCTAACTAAAGAGTAATATTGATTTGCGCCTTTGCCACCAAGATATATATGAAAGGTATTTCCAGATAATGTTTCTCCTTGTTTTGGAAATACATCCATCGTCGCAACCAAATCAGTCATGAACGACCCTAAAACAAATATCTTATTCATTGTTTTTTTCCTTTGCTAAAGATTCTCCTAAAGCGCCATTTGGATGAAATTTATGAAAATCATTTCTTGTAAAATTATAGCTTTTAGATAACGCTAAAGCGATTGCGTCTCCTAAAACTAAAGTCATTGTTGAAGAATTTGATGGGGCTAAATTATTTGGATCAGCTTCATTAAGAGAAGGATAAATAATACGATAATCACATCCCATAGATAAAGGAGATTCACGTTTACTTGTAAAGGCGATAGTTGTCGCGCCTATTCTTTTAATTGGAGCGATATTTTGGGTAACTTCTTTAGTAGAACCACTATTAGAAATAAGTATGACAGCATCGTCTTTTTCAATCATTCCTAAATCACCATGACAAGCTTCAGTACCATGGACAAAAAAAGATGGCGTGCCAGTTGATGCAAATGTTGCAGCAAGTTTTTTTCCAATATGGCCACTTTTTCCTACTGCAAGAAAAATAATTTTTCCTTTAGTGTTTTTTAAAAGTTGGCAAACTTCATTTAATTCATCATAATTGATATTTTCTTTTAAAGTATCAATTGCTTTTTCTTCAGCTCCAATAACTCTTTTAATTTCATCTATAAACATTTTATTTCTCCTTTATTTTAAAACAATTTCAAGCATCGATGTGTTATATATTGGTGACCACTGCGATACTTGCACATATATTTTTTGATCATTATATTTAGTCCAATGTTTGCTTAATAAACATCCATAAAACGATGGGATATTTGAATGATCTAATAGTTTGATACGATCTTTATATTTGCTTGTTAAATCATCAAATAAGTACATCCACAATGAATCACCTTCAATGCTAGTTACAGTCCATTTATTTAAGTAATGATTGTACATTATAGAAGGTTCTGAAACATTTTTATCAATTAAATGAAATGGCGGCTTACCCATTTTGATAAAGGAAGGATATTCTACCCAATTTTTATCACAATTTAAAACTTCGTATTTTGTTTTGTCTTCAATGAATTCTTTATTTACTCTCATTATGGACAAAGCTCCATTTCTTCCACCTGGTGTGCAAACAAAATAAATACGTCCATCATCAAATTCGTTTTCAAAAGGGAATATTTGTCCAAAATTCATAGATTCTGTTTCAAAAAATGATACATCGGTTTCTATAAAATTTGTTAAATCATCTATATTTGCTTTTAATAAAGTGTTTCTTGTAACATACCATTCCCCATGTTCACCCCAATAACGAACGGACATGTAATATACGTATAAAGTGTCATTTAAGACAATGCCACCTGTAGGAATTTTTGTAACTTCCTTACCTTTGTTAATATCTAAATTCCCTATTTCGTTACGGTTATGTAGTCCTTGGCAAAAAGGTTTAATTATTCCATGTTCATCAACCACAACATCACAAAATGTTAAACCATTATCAAGATTTTGTTGTTTGCTTAAAGCTATGAAATTACTATGCCAATAACCTTGATTAACATCGTTGCCAGAAAAGGTATCTCCGTAAAGATGAGCATAAGTATCTTTATTAAGTTTTATATTGATTCCTAAATCGGTAGCCCCGACTTTAGCTTTAGATAATAAATCTTTATTAACGCTTTTTGCTCCGGTTATAAAATCACCCATATGCACATAGGCGATTCTATCGTCGTGAGTCCAACTTTTTTTAGGAGGCATGCTAACGATTAAATTAAGAGTATTATCTTCATTTAAAGAATACTCAACAACAGTATTAGGTAAATACTCATTAGTGTGAATATATTTAATATTTAAATTATATTCATATAATCTTTCTTTGGCTTTATTTAAATCATTATATAACACATTTGGAACAGGAATAATCATAATATACCTCAATTATTTAAGAACAACTTCAACTAAAGAAGTGTTGTAAATAGGCACCCAACGAGAAAGTTGTAAATATAATCTTTGACCATTGGTATCAGAGAATTTTGGATGTAAGAAACCACCATATAAAAGTGGATAATCAGATCCGCTTATGACTGCATGTATATCATCATATGGACCAGTTACTTCATCACTTAAAGCAAAAACAATATTGCTGCCTCTTAATGTTGTAAATATGAATTTGTCCAAGTATTCACTATATATAATGGAAGGTTCTGCAACCGAAGGTGACATAATAAAATATGGATCTGAATTTAATTGAGCCATGCCTTCATCACCTTTTACCCAGTTATCATCACCAACTAAATATTCATATTCGCTTCTATTTTCAAAGTTATTGACATCAACTCTAAACATAATAGCGCCATTAAAACGTCCTCCTGGAATTGATGTGAAATAAATGTGTTCTTCATCTTTTGGGTTGTGGAATGGATAAATTTGTCCAGCATAATATAATTCTTCTTCATTCCATCTAAGACTTGGGACTTCGACCCATTCAGTGTGTGTATCGTCTGTAGCTTTTAAACATTGATTATAGCTAACAAGCCATGCGCCACCAACACCCCAATATCTAATTGACATATAGAATATGTAATCATTTCCGTTTACAGAAATTCCGCCTGTAGGAATCTTAGTTACTTCTGAACCAGTGTTTTCTTCACTTCCTTCGTTATGTTGACCTTGAGCAAAAGGCAAAGCAATACCATTAGGAGCGGTAACAATTGAATCAAAAGTCAAACCATCAGCAAGATTAGTATCGGAAGTTTTAGCCATAAAGTTTGACCACCACATTCCACTCATATTTTCATTTGAAAAGCTATCACCATATAAAAGCATCATATCTCCGCTTGCAGTTTCAAATGGAATGCCTAAATCCGTTCCTCTTATGCCAGCATCAAAGGTAACTTCATCATTGATAGAATCAGGTCCAGTTAATTTACAAATAACTGAATGATAATTAATGATAGAATTTTCTGGATAATTAGAAATAGCGCTGTCGACACGTTTTGCAACATTTAAAGTAACGCGGCTACCCTTAACAACTTGATCGCCGACTTCTTTATCTTTATAGCCTAGTACACGTCCTTCAACGAGTTCTTGTGTTGGAATCTCGTTAACATCAAACAATACTTCTCCAGCAGCGTCTAATTTTGCTTCTTTTAAAGTCATTCCATAGTAATCATCTAAAGTAATAAGTTCTCCTTGAGGAGTAGGTTCTCCACATGAACCTAATAACAAACTAGATAATGCTGTTGCGGTAACTAATAATGTTTTTATAGTTTTCATAAATATTTCCTTTCTTTAATTAATCAACTTTGTTTTAAAACTATTGTTTTTGCATGATTTTATTTTTTATTTGTATCAACTTTTCTTGATTTAATGGTATTTATTTCAAAACAATTTCAACTAAAAATGTGTCATAAATCGGTGTCCAACGAGAAAGTTGTAAATATAATCTTTGACCATTGGTATCAGAGAATTTTGGATGTAAGAAACCACCATATAAACCTGGATAATCAGCGCTTGATAATACCGAATAAATGTCATTATATGGACCGGTTACTTTATCACTAGTAGCAATGACAATATTGCTTCCTTTTAATGTTGTGAACAAGTATTTATCTAAATATTCGCTATACATGATTGAAGGCTCTGCGACAGCTGGAGAAAGAATATAATAAGGTTTTTCATTTAATTGTCTAATGCCTTCGTCCCCTTTGACCCATTTATCTTCACTGACAAGGTATTCATATTCATCTTTGTTTTCGAAGTCTTTTACATCAACTCTAAACATGACCGCACCATCATTACGTCCACCTGGAATCGATGTGAAGTAAATATGTTCCTCATCTTTTGGGTCTTTAAATGGATATATTTGACCTGCGTAGTATAATTCTTCTTCATCCCAGCGTAATCCTTCGACGTTTTCCCATTTTGTATAATCATCGCTAGTGGATTTAAGAGCTTGTGAATAGGTAACTAACCAAGTTCCTCCTACACCCCAATATCTAATTGACATGTAGAATATATAGTCATTTCCATTTACAGAAATTCCGCCTGTAGGAATCTTAGTTACTTCTGTTCCTATATTTTCCATATTATCAGGTTGATGTAAACCCTCAGCAAAAGGTAGAGCAACCCCTTCATCATCAGTGACAATATAATCAAAAGTTAGCCCATCTGTTAAGTTATCATCATTTGTTACAGCCATAAAATTAGATAACCATCTCCAAGGCATATTTTCACCTGACCATGTATCACCATAAAGCAACATCATATCACCCTTTGATGTTTCAAATGGAATACCTAAATCCGTTCCACTAATTCCAGCATTAAACATAACATCTTGATTTTGTGAATCAGGCCCAGTTAATTTACATACTACAGAATGATAATCAATAATAGACGATGCAGGGTAATTAGAAATAGCGCTGTCGACACGTTTTGCAACATTTAAAGTAACGCGGCTTCCTTTTTCTACTTGATCACCAGCTTTGTTATCTTTATAACCAAGAATACGGCCTTCAATGAGTTCTCGTGTTGGAATTTCGTTAACATCAAATAATACTTCTCCAGCAGCGTCTAATTTTGCTTCTTTTAAAGTCATTCCATAGTAATCATTTAGAGTGACAAGTTCTTCTTGAGAACTAGTTCCACTGGCAGGACTACAAGAAGCAAGAAATGTTGTTAATAAAGACGTAACGACTAACATTGATTTTATATATTTCATATTCTTATCTCCTAAAACTCATTGAAGACCACCCTCAAATTAATGAGGATGGTCGTTTTTATTTATTATTTATTTTTCTTTTTGTTGCGGATGATAAAATAAATTCCAACGCCGATTCCAGCTGCTACAACAACTGAAACAACAACAATAGTGACAATTAAGCCAACATTGCTTTCTGTTGGAGTTGTTGGTTCAACAGGTCCTCCGTTGTCAACAACAGTTACAACAATAGAATCTGAAACACCATTTTCAGCAGTAACAGTAATTTCTGCGGCACCAGCACCAACAGCGGTAACATTTCCATCATTATCAACTGTGACGACATTTTCATTAGATGTTGTCCATGTATAAGTTGTTGGATCAGCATCTTCAGGATTAATAGTAAATGTTAATTTTTGTGTATCTCCAACATTAAGTTCGAGATCATCAGATTCAATATTTATTGATGTCACTTCATTGCTTGGAGCTTCTTCAGAAAGCAAATATAAACCAACATTATCTACATAGAGTAATTCGCCAACGTTATGTGGAGTATATAACCAACGTAAGGAATTCCATTGAATGATGTCATTAGTAACTTCAAAATCAAAATGGACACGCACCCAGCCATCTGATAATGTTTCAAAATGAACTGCTGCTGGAGCTTTTTCCGAACCACTTGTAGTTTCTAAACTTCCAAGTCCAAGATATTTTGCCAAATTAACTTGGTAATAATCTACGTTTGCGCCACCAACAAATGAGGAATTAATAACTAAATATGAATCCCAAGCATCATTCATAACTAATTTGAAATCATACTTAACTCTTAAAATGTCTCCAACTTGTAAAGTATCTGGAGTCATCAAAAACATTGATGAAAAAGGTTTGCTGTCAGATTCGTCATGTTTTCCAATTGCAGCAGCATGACCATCTAAACCTTCAACAATACGAGCAGGATTGTCATATGAAGAAACAGAACCCCATGCGCCTTCTAATTGTGATTCGCTAAATACTGTACCAACTTCAAATGCTTCAAAATCACCATTGACAACAAGGTTTGCGCTTTCATAGTAGTCTTTATCTGGATCATAAGTTGATACGTAACGAGCTTTAACTGTAAAGCTACTAACTTTTATTGGAGTAGTTCCTGTATATGCTAATTCAACAGAATAAGCATTATCAATACCTTCAAAAACAGCACTACCATAACCATCTGCAATTGCAATGTCTCCGCTATTAGCAACTGTTTTTGATTCGTCGTTTAAGACTAAGTTGTATGATAATTTTCCATCTTCTGCAATTTCGTCAACATTAACTTCTAAAAAGTATTCGTTTTCATCTAAATCTAGTACAGTTACGCCATATTTTCCATTATTTTGAATTTCAACATAACCATCACCTAAAGATGAAGAAGCGCCGTAAGCTCCATTAACATCAGGTGTTTCAGTAAGACCAGCTGAAGCATATTCTAAGAAGCCATCAAAATCTCCACCTAACATTAATTCTGTTTCTGTTCCAACTTCTTTCATTGACATGTTATCAATGTAAATAGTTCCATTGGCGACATTACCCCAGAATTGTAATGTATCAAATGTTTGACCTTCGGCAAATAATCTTTGCCAGCTAACACGTTTCCAACCATCAGTTAAATCTTCTGTTGTTAAACCACTAACAGTAGCGTTTTCTATATCGGTTGGGCTAAAAATATTGAGTTCAGGTAATCTACCATTTTGAGATGGACTAAAGAAAGCAATACCGATATTATCAGTAGTACCATCTACTTTATAATCGAATGCAAAATCATATGTTTTTCCACCGATAATTTCTGTTGGCATGAATTTAAAGAAATCTTTAAATCCTGCGCCTTGTTCCATAACTAAAGCAGCATTACCAGATGCATCCATTTTTGAAACTTTAATGTCTGCGCCATATGTGCCCCAATTTTTTGTGACGCCTTCTGTTCCCATATTTTCAAAACCTTTTTTGAAAACATATTCACCAGCACCGATGGCAAAATCACCATTGTTAATGATGTTGTTGCCGTAAAGATAGTTGACATCATTTGAACTAGCGTTTTGGATTCCCATTCCGCTTGCTAATCCAAGAATGCCCACTAATAACAAAACACTTTTCATAATCTTTCTCCTTTATTTTTCAGTGTTTTCCTTATCGCGATAAGCCAATCGATGAGCAACATCCATCAATGCCTCCTTATGTTGATAAGGTTTAATAGTGTAAAAATATGCCGTTGAACTGACATCATCGCTACGATGATTAGCGTGTCCATGTTCAATCGTAACCTTAATATGTTTGTTAAACATAATTGGGTCCAAAATGTGATAACGGTAATAAGTAATTTCACCTTTCCAATTTGGTTTTCCACCTAAAATAATTCCATGGTATAAGGAATTGTATTCTTGAGTTGGACACCATGCAGTGGAAAAATAATCTTCACTACCTGTACCGTATAAAGTATTAGTAGGATCATCGTCGATAAAAATCATATCGTCGCCTTCTCCTGGCCAATCCCATTCTTCTGTTTTACTTAAATTAGTTATATTGTAATTGCATCCTACATAATGGCCTTGTCCTTCAAGTTCTAAAATAACGTAGTTATCTTTGCCATCTACATTTTTACCACCAAAAAGATATTCTTTACGGTCTTTAAATTCTTCAATAGGACGTCCTTTACAAGGATTTTCACGATGCCAATAAGCACCAAAGTATAAAGAATTATCATCGACTTTTTGTTCAGTATAGTCGATATAAAAATAAAGCATTAAAGTAGTGTCACATTCGTTGACGACTTCAATTCGAGCAGCTTTTTTAAAAGGCATAGGGAAATAACAATTTAATGCGCGACCATCTTCTGGCGACATTTGCAAAGGCGCGCTGGTAAAGTTATGACATTTACCATGACCCATGCCAAAGAAGTCACCACGAGGAACTAAAACGCTTGGAAACTCACAATCATCCCAAAAGAATTTAAGATAAACTTTTCTAAATGCGTTGTCTTCGATTATGTCTCCAAAATTCATTTGAGTCATCCAAATATGATTGATAATGCCTGATGTGTGAACATCAAAAATAACTGCTTTTTCGTTTGGCTTAATATAAATGCGGTCGTCATTACCACCGGTTCTATCATATGATGATACTCTTTTACGAGCACCGTTTTTTAATAAGTATAGTGATTCTAAATTATTCATATTATTTTACTCCTGCAAGTGCAATACCGTCTTTGATATATCTTTGGACGATGAAAAATACAATTAGAGCTGGAATCATTGCAATAAATGCAGCAGCTAATACAGCTCCATAACCAAGTTGGCTAGCATCATTAAATAATGATCTAATTAAAGTCATAATTTGTGTTAAAGGTGAATGTGCCTCGGTCAAAGTTAAAGTTGGCCATAAATAAGAATTAAAATAACCCATGAACGTACCAGCACCAATAATGACCATTGGCGTTTTAGAATTTTTTAAATAAACACGGGTAAAAATTTGAAATGTGTTGCATCCATCAATTCTTGCGGCTTCATCATAATCTTTTGGAAAACCTGAATAAAATTGTTTAAAAAAGAAGATGTTATAAGCATTAGCCAATCCAGGAATAATCAAAACAAAAATTGTGTTCATCATGCCAAGCTTACTAACAACGCTTATTGAAGTTAATAAGATGGTAATACCTGGAATAAACATAGTAATCAAAACTAATGGCCATAAAACTTTTTTAAAAGGGAAATCAACGCGTGCGAACGCAAAACCTGCCATCATATTGATTGCTAATGATAAAATCATTGAAATTGCAGCAACAAGAAGCGTCATCGCTAAAGATTGAAAGAAATTAACACCAATTGTTGTGTATTGTAGATAAAATAAGCGAGCAAAGTTTTCGGTTGACCAAACATGAGGGAAGACGTGAAAATCAATTGAAAATATTTCATTTTTTGATTTAAACATCGAGATAACCATAAAAAAGATAGGAATAGCAAGAATCAATAATACGATAATCATGACAATATAACACATGATGGTTGCTATTGTCTTATTAGCATAAGCTTTTTGTGATTTTGTCATATTATGCTTTTTTTACTCCTTTCTGTTTACGATTAGCTAATGCGAAAACCGCAGCATTAATTGATGCGATGAGAATCATAATCAAAATACTCGCCGCAATAATTTCGCTTTGTGAAACGTTGCCATTAGCTCTTGCATGAATTAAGTATAAAACTGGCGTCATCGTTGCATTAAGTGGCATTCCATTTGTCATGATCATTGGAATTTCAAACATCTGCAAATTACCAGTAACTAAAGTGACGATAATTAAAACAAAGTAATGCTTCAAATTTGGCAAAGTTATATAAAATGTTTTTTTCCACCAATTCGCCCCATCAACATCAGCGGCTTCATAATAATCTTTTGGAATATTAATTAACCCTGAATAAAAGACTAATGTAGTGTATCCGCTTCCAATCCATAATGTTGGGACAATAATTGAGACATAAGCCCAAAATACATCGTTTGTAAAAGCGATTGGCTCACCACCTGCGCTTGTAATTATCCCATTGATAATGCCGCCATTAAATGTCGTAAATAATGTAAATAAACAAGCAATAACTACACCACTAAACAAATTTGGTAGATAAATTATAGTTCTAACAAAAACCGAGAATTTGTTTCTCATTTTTACTAAGATGTTTGCAAAGAAAAACGATATCGCTACTTGTAAGATAACAATGATTGTTGTCATTAAAGTGACATTGCCTAAACTTTTTACAAATTCAGGTCTTTGAAAGACTTTTACATAGTTGTCAAACCCTGCAAATATAGCATCTTGTGGTCCAGATTCATAGTAGAAAAATGAATTTACAACCGCCATGATAAGTGGAACAAATACAAATATCACAAGCAAGATGAAAGCAGGAGCTATCATGAGTAAACCCGATATTTTTTCCTCGGTTTTATGTTTTTTGAGTTTAGATTTGATGTTCATAAATTATAATCTTGGATTAGTTTCTGTTATTGTAGATAAAATTCGTTTAACTTCAGCATCACAATCATTGACACATTTACTAATTCTTGTGCCCATTGCTGCTTCTTCAAGCATTCCTTCGACTGCAACGGAAATATCCCAACTATAGATAGGTTCAAGAATAGCTCTATCAGCAACATAATTTACTGTGTCGATCCATTCATTTGGAACTTCGGTTTGTTGAGCTGCTTTTTCATCTAAAATTGCTTGAACGGATTTACGAGGAGATGATTTAGAAAATTTTGCTTTAGTAAAATAATCAACTGTTAAGTCAGTATTTTTTGAATCTGCAACTAAA
>JAHZFY010000089.1 GCA_019421105.1 bacterium | reverse complement strand
TTTCAGTATAGAATTTGACATTGATGTCTTGGCCATGAGGAATTTCAATAATTTGATTTAAAACAGAATCATAGAATCTATTACTTGTTAAAGAGCATAAGAATGCTTGAACAGATAATTTAGTTGGGGAAACCTTACTAATTAAGAAGAAGATACCTTTATTGTTTTGGACAGAATCATCTTCAGCATTAATCCACATTTCTGGTTTTTCCATTAAACCAAATGTAACCCAAGAACCAGTTACTTGTGGAATGTTATCAAAACTAATTGTTGTTTCAAAATCAAGAGCAGAAATTTTTTCGCTATTGAATAGGCCATTTGAATTTTCTGGGGTGTCAAATGGATCTCCGTATGAAACGACTTGATAACTTCCGTCCTCAGTTGTATTAACCAATGCATTTGTGCCTTGTACCCAATTTTTATGATCAACAGTTGTAGCATCTTTTAAAGTAGCATCAGCTGCGTTAATTCTATCATTATATGCAGTGGTTTCTTCTTCTGTAATGAAAGCATAATAATGAGTAGGAATGTCTTTTTTAGCTTTTTGAGCATTTAAGATATCTTCAGCAGAAGCAATATTTTTAACGCTTTCTTCATAAGCGACAACTGAACTTTCTAAAACTGTTTTTGCAGCTTCTTCAATGCTTGCTTGAGCGGTTGCAATTTTAGCTTCAGCAGCATCATATCTTGCTTTTAATTCGCCATCTAATGATTCAACATCGATTTCTGCTTTTTTTGCTTCAGCAGTTTCTTTTAATTTGATAGCATTATCGATTTCTTCAACAGTTGTCAATGTTTCACAAGATTTTTCTAAATCAGCAACAGCTGTTTCAAACAATGAAACTTTAACTTCATTTCCTAATTCTTCAATGGCTGTATCAATATTAGATTTAACTAAATCATAATCAGCTTGCATATAAGCACGATCCCAAGAATATAAATCAGACCATGGGACGGCATTAAATTCTTCTTGAGCTTTTAAAACATTATCAATTGTACTTAAATCAGCGGATTTTAATTCATTTAATTCATTTTTTACAACATTAAACGCACCAGTTTCACCAAAATAAACTTCATCGCTAGCATCACCAATTGACTCGATAACATAATTTTGTTGTTGGCCTGTATTATTAAATAATCCAATATTTACATATTGATCATATGCTCCATCAAATCTTGCATAAACATCTGCGGTAGCAACGTCAAATGTTGAACCATTAACAGTAACTTTTGTTGTGGTTTCATCAATATAATCTAATGAGATGTTGACGATACCATCTGCTAAAGTGAATTGAACGCCAGTATAATTAGCATCTTCTTCCCATACACCATTGCTAAATCCAGGAACAGATTGGTTATGGCCATTAACAGTTGTGGAGCATGTGACTAAATATAAGTTCTCTGTTGTACCAGACTTAACGATATCAAAGTTTAAAACCATACCTTGCTCAGACGAATAGGTACCAAGAGCTCCAATCATAATTCCCATTGCTGTGTTAGGTTTAATTTGAGAAGCATCGATACTGATATCAAAATTTTTCATATTGTAGGTTCTTCCAGTAATGCCACCTCTAAAACCCCAATCAGAATATGTTGAAACTAATACTGCTCTATCTGAAATTCTTTCGGCGCCGATATTATCTTGCCATATTTTGTTGAAATATGAAGCAGGATCGATATATCCGATTTCAGGTAAATCAGTATAATCGTTTGCTGCAAAAGCAATCTTTGCATTAGTAGAACCAAAAGCAAAACTACCAACAGCAGCTAAAGATAATAATGATAATAATCTTTTTTTCATTATATTTTCCTTTCTTTGCAATACTTAATTGCTAATACATTTTTTATGATAAAGGTTAATTGAATTTATATGGACATTTGATTGAAAAATAGAAATTTTTTCATAAAATTGCATTAATTCGCTCAAAATATTCAGTTTTCAATCATAAATTTACTTTATTTCGTTGATGTAATTATTCCAATATTCATTCAAATTTACGCTTAATCCGTTATTAACTCTTGAATATTCAGATGCAAAAGCCATAACATGTGATTCAATTGAAACATCAATTTTAGAATCGAATGGTTCATTATATAAATATGTTTTCATGAAATTTTTAATAAACCCTTCATCTCCACCGCCATGTCCGCCAGTTAGTTGGTCTTCAGGAATTTTGATTGTTTCTACATCGGTTTCTCCATTATTCCATCTATAAACATAAATGGTATTGGTATAACCATCTCCTCTAATTTCACCATTTTCACACATAATTTTTATTGTTCTTGTAGTGTGTTTTGTGAATGCTGAGACATTAAATGAAGCTGTGATGCCATCTTCAAAATTCATAATTGCAACTTGATGATCCACAACATTGTTATCACATTTAAAAACACAACGCCCATAAGGTGAAACTGAGAATGTTTTTTGAATCGCTTCAGGTGAAGAACAATCTAATGGTACTGTTGCAATCATAGGAACTTTATATATCCTTATACAAGAATATGGACATTGTTTTTCACTTGGACAATTTATACATCTATCCGCCATTTTTTCTTTATCAAAATTTTTCTCAGTAAAATATGATAAAGAACCAAACGATGAAATATTTAAGCAACGCTTATTACCGCCTAATAGATATAATAATATATCCATATCATGACAGCATTTTGCAACGATAAAAGGAGATGCAACATCATAATTTCTCCAATTTCCTCTAACATATGAATGAGCAAAATGGAAATACCCAACGTTTTCATTATGTTGAATATCAATAATTTTTCCTAAGCTACCTTCATCTAGAATATTTTTTATAGTTCTAAAAAATGGAGTGTATCTTAAAACGTGGCAAACAGCAACTAAAGAGTTTGGATGTCTTCTAGCACATTCGCCAATCGCAACTGTTTCTTTTATATCAAATCCAATTGGCTTTTCTAAGATAACATCATATTCTTTTTCAATCATTGCAATAGCAGGTTCATAATGCATGTTATCTAAAGTACCTATAATGACAACATCTGATAGACGTTTATCAACTTTTAGAAACGATTCATAACCATCAAATAAATTTTCTTCTTTAACACCATAATGTTCTTTATAAAAATTTCTCTTATTGATGTCAGGTTCTGCGACAGCAACAATTTCAAATTTATCTTTATAAAATTTATTTAGCGCTGCAAGATAACAATCAACTCTTTCTCCAGCACCAATTATTGAAAATGTAACTTTTTCATTAGGTTTAGTTATTCTCATGTAAATCACCTCTTCAAATAAATTGTCTATATGTTTGTAATCAAAAGCAATTAATGATTATTTAAATGAACAAATGACAAATTTATGTTGCATTTCGTTCATATTTTTAATAAAGCAATCAAAAAGAAGTACGCGTGTACTTCCTTTTGTTGTTAGATAATTATTGTTTCAGTTGGGAACAAACCATATTCACCACCAAACGAATCGCAAGCATACAACTTTACCGTCCATGCACTTCGTTTTGTATATTTTCCATCTAATTGAATATGGTGTTTGCCTGTTACACCATTTGGATATTTATACCACTCATCCATTATAAATAAGTCAGCAATATAATCGTCTTCTTCATTAACTACATCTTCAGGATTACCAATAAACACTCTAGCTTTATAGCAGAAGATCATATCATCATCTTTAAATGAGTCGAAATCCATAATTAAATGATCATTTTCATCATGAGTTAATATAAATTCACCATCAAATATAGGTAGTTTATTATTTTTAAGACGATATGCATTGCTATGTGGAA
>JAHZFY010000088.1 GCA_019421105.1 bacterium | reverse complement strand
ATTAAGAGGCATTAAACATTTTATAGTTGGTAATCACGATCATAATTTGTTAGATGAGATTATCAAATCTAGCATATTTAAGTCAGTTAAATTTATCGATTTAATAATGGATAAAGATAGAAAAGTATGCATTTGCCATTATCCATTAATGGATTGGATGGAATTTAACAGGAATGGTGTTTTAGTTTATGGACATGTTCACAATAAAACCCCATTAAATGGAAAAGCTTATAAAGAAATAAAAGAATATTACCGTGATAAGCCAGCTTATAATTGCGGTGTAGAGGTTACAAACTATGAGCCAGTAACGCTTGATGAAATGATTGCATTAAAGGAGAAAAACAAAGATGAACCATATATCAATTGAAGGAATGGATGGCGTTGGAAAATCCACAACATGTAAACTATTAGCAGAAAAGTTAGGATACGAATTTGTTGAAAAGCCGCTTCATTATTTATTAGACGATAACGAAAACGAAATTTACCAATATCAAAAAGTAGCAAAAAGAGTTAACGCTAATCCTAATCGAACTTTCACAGCTTGGTATTATGGCTTAAATAACATTTATCTTTATGATCAATTCAAAGATAAAAATATCGTTACAGATAGACACATTGTATCTAATTATTGTTGGAGCGGTTCAAAGGATAATGGTGATATTTACAATCTTATATTAAAGAAAATTGGCAAGCCTAAACTAACAGTAATTTTATATGCTAAACCTGAGGTAATAATGAATAGATTAAGACATAGAAATGTTAATGATACAGATTTGGCCAAAGTGGAAAAATCTGAAAAAGCATATGAAAGAATGATCTATTTTTGTGAAACAAAAAAACTTGAATATATTGTAATTGACACATCCACAAAAAATGTAGAAGAAGTCGTAGATGAAATTTTAAAAACATTAAAGGAATTAAATAGATGAGGAAATACTCTATAGAAGAAATTAATTCAATTACTAAAGATATGAAATACGAAGCTCTTTATTGGGCTTTGGGTTATATTGAATATAACAAAGGATATTTTGAAAAAGCATACGATAATTTTAAAGTTATAATTAACTCAAATGATGGTTTAGTAAACTTTGATTCTAAAATATCTATAGTTAACTCAGATTCATTTAAGTTAAATTCCCACAAGAGTTTTGTAGTTTTAGAATGTATAGATAAATTACTTTCAATGGGGTATCGTCCATCTGAAATTATCGTTGATTTTGATAATGAATATGATATTTATTGTGTAGATTTATATATTAAGTGTTACGAATGGAATCATGCCAAAAAAGACAACGTAGAGTTTAAAAAAGATTACTTTAAATCTATAACTTATGAATCTAGATTAATAAGTGGCATCATAGAAAGAAAAACATCAATCAAAACTGTTGGCGGCGTTTTTGATACAGGTATATTTGAATATGAAACAAGGCAGAACTCATATGTTTTATCAAAAAACAAAAATATACATAGCAAAGATTTTGTTATTGAAAATTCAATTGCAATAAAATATGTTGGCTCTTCAAATAAAGCAATTGTTCCTGAAGGTGTAATCGCTCTTGCATCTTCATTATTTTGGGATAACCAAAGGATAGAAGAAGTATTTCTTCCTAGTTCTTTGATAAGTCTTGGAGGGGACACTTTCTATAATTGTTCTAACTTAAGAAAAATTAATATTCCTAAAAAAGTAAAATTCATGGGGAACAATCCTTTTGCTGGCTGTCCAAAACTTGAAATTACAAACGAGTCTAATCACTTTAACTATATTGATGGAGTTTTGTATAGTAAAGATTTTTCAAAACTTATTTATTGTTCGATTAAGAACGTGGCTGGCAGCTATAAAATCCATAAGTCTACAAAGATTATCGGCAAACACTCATTTTATTTATGCGACAAAATAAAAGAAATAGTCATTCCTAATTCCGTTATTAAATTGGAAAATAATCCTTTCTCTGGCTGCTGCCATTTAAATCTGATTAATTACTCAAATTATTATCACATCATTGATAAAGTTATTTATGATAAAGACAAGAAATCAGTTATCGGATGTTTAAATTCAATTACCACAAACGAGCTAATATTATTGGATGTTGAAAGAATCTGTAGGAACTCTTTTTGGAACTGTAAAGGAATACAAAAAATAATATTACCTAAATCTTTAAAAACGATAGGATATAATCCGTTTGTTGGGTGTAGTAATATAGAATTTGTTTCCCATAGCTCTGCATATGAAGTATATAACAATGTATTGTATTGTGAAGGTAGAAAAAAACTCGTATGCTATCCAGCTAAATATGCAATCGGAGAGATTAAACTTCCAGATGAAGTGATTACTCTTGAAAGAGGAGCGTTTTCTGGATGCGACAAATTAACTTCAATCAATTTACATAATGTTTCTATCATCTCTAAATCTTGTTTTACAAATTGCAATTCTTTAAAACAAATATATTGTTCAGATTTGGTTGGTTATATTGGTGAATGGGCATTCGCTCATTGTAAAAAACTAAAAGAAATATCGGTTTATAAAGACTGTTATATAGACAAAAATGTAATTTCTAATTCTGATGCGAATATAACTATTAGAAACGAAAGAACAAACTATGTAATTCAATCTGAAAACCTATATACTTTAGAATCTTTAAAAAATCTATACACAGAAAAAATTAAATCAATACTAATTGATCCTCCTTATAATTCAAATATTGATTACATAGGATATAAAGATTCTGGATTTGAAAATGGTTATAGCAAATTCATTAAAGATAGGTTGATACTCAGTAGCGAACTTTTAACAAAAGATGGGTATCTAATTATTAATATAGATAAAGGCGAATATAAAAATATCGAAAGAATATGCAAATCTATTTTTAAAACAGTCAAAGTCTATAAATGGGAAAAATTGCATAAGTTTTTCGATGTCAATAAGGAAATCAAACCAGGTAAGAAAAAAGTTAAATACGAATATATATTACTTTGTTCGAAATCCGGATTAGATCATTTAAATTTAATTAAGCAACCTTTTATTAAAAAAGGACAGCTGTTAGAAAAAGATGCTTTGTTTCCTAAAGTATTTAGATGCTTCGGCACTAATTCATCTGCTAAAGATGAAATTAAAGAATTATTTGGCGATAGACATTATTTCAGCACCCCTAAACCATTAAAATTGATTAAAGAGTTTGTTAGAGCAACCACCGACAAAGATTCTATAGTACTTGATTTTTTTGCTGGTAGTGGAACAACCGGTCATGCAGTTGAAGAACTAAACAAAGAAGACGGTGGAAATAGAAAATATATTCTTGTATCTAACGACGAAAGCAACATATGCAATAAAGTTACATGTGGTAGGATGAATCATATCAAATCTAACTATGTGTTTTTATAAAGAATATTGCACAAAGCACAACAAGATCCTATTAAATCTAAACAACACAAAAGCAGATGTTTACTCATCTTCTACATCTATTAAAAATATTTTTTTGTCAAAAGAGCCATTTTTTGCGCTCTTTTTTAATTTAATTTCTTCAAAATCTTTTTTGCTTATTCCTTTAAATTTTAAAATCGCATCAATTACTTCTTGCATATCTGCGAGTTCTTCAATGGAATAATTTTCATTATATTCTTGATGCTCTTCAATTAACTTTTGGTTAAGGCATTTAAAATATTCATTATCATCAAGGATTTTATATGAGCATTGTTTATTATCGTTTTTAATTATGTCGATAATGTTATCTCTTACTAATTTGTTATAATTCTTTTTCATAAACAAATTATCGTTTATTTTTAAAACTTCTTCAATCTTAAAAAATAGCTCTTGTAGTTAATGGGTCAAATAAAGATATATTATCTAAGTCAAAAGCAAGTTTTAATTTATCGCCAATGGA
>JAHZFY010000087.1 GCA_019421105.1 bacterium | reverse complement strand
ACGTCAAAGGTCCTGGCCCAGGTAGAGAAGGCGCTATCCGTTCATTAGCCATCGCCGGTTTACAAATATTATCAATTACTGACAGCACACCAATTCCACATAATGGTTGTCGTCCACCAAAAAGACCACGTCGCTAATAAAAGGAGGTTTATTGCATGGTTAAATTACCAGATCCATTTGAAAAATTCAGCATTTCTCACGCCGATTATGATGGCAATGAGAATCACGGCCGTTTTGTTATGGAACCATTGAGCCGCGGATTTGGACACACTATTGGTAATGCTTTAAGAAGAGTCTTATTATCTTCATTACCTGGTGGTAGCATTTACGCTGTTGAAATCAATGGTGCTAGACATGAATTCTCCGCATTAGATGGCGTTGAAGAAGACGTTGCATCTATCATCTTAAATTTAAAAGATCTCATCTTAAAATTTGATAATTATAACGATGAAAGCAAAAGATTGGTCATCGATGTCGTTGGTCCACACGTTGTGACTGGCAAAGATATCGTTTGCCCAACTGGTGTAAGTGTCGTCAATCCTGATGTCGTGTTAGCACACGTTGTCGATGGTGGACATTTACAAGTTACAATAAAATCTTACACCCACATTTACCAATTGGGGTTATTGCTACTGATAGCAATTACTCTCCAATCGTCAAAGCTTCTTACACTGTTGAATCCGCTCGTGTTGGTCATGATTCACGTTTTGATCGCTTAGTTTTAGAAGTTCAAACTAATGGTTCTTGCACTCCACAAAGTGCATTAGCATTAGCTAGCAAAATCTTAGTCGATCACTTCTCTAAATATTTAGAATTAGAATCATTAACACGCGATATCAACATCGAAAAAGAAGTCGTCGTTCAAGAAGAAAATAAATACGAAAATGTCATGATTGAAGAATTAGACTTATCTGTTCGTTCTTATAACTGCTTGAAACGTGGCGGTATTCAAACTGTTCTTGAATTAACTGAAAAAACTGAAGAAGAAATGATCAAATTCAAGAATTTAGGTAAAAAATCATTAAAAGAAATCAAAGAAAAACTTGCCGCTTTAGGTTTAGGTTTTAAAAACTTTGATTAATTAGGAGGGAAAGACAATGCCAGCACAAGGTAGAAAAAATGTCCACGGTAAAGCCGGTGTCAGATTTAAAGCGGCTTATACTAAGAGCAAATATGAAAATATGCTCCGCAACGTCGTTTCCGAACTTATTGTTCATGAACATGTCACTGTCACAAGTGGCGTTGCAAAAGATTTAATCGTCGAAGCTGAAAAATTGGTCACTTTAACTAAAAAAGAAGATCAAGTTCACGCTCGTCGTTTAGCAGCAAGAGTAGTTAGAAACATCTTCACCGATGAAACTAAAACTGTCAGCGCATTAGATAAATTATTTAATGAAATCGGTCCACGTTTCAAAGATGTCAATGGTGGTAGTGTTGTTTCATATAAAACCATCAATCGTCGTGGTGACAATGCTCAATTAGTCTTAATTGCTTGGAGCAAATAAGTTTAAACGATTATTGCAATTAAAAGGATCAATTATTTGGTCCTTTTTATTTTTTGTGTTAATATACATTGCGTGAGCAATGAAATTGATAAAAATACATATATTCAAAAACTGGAAGAATTAAAAAAAGATGAACGCTTTTTTGAAATGAAATCGATTAGACATCACCATCATTCAACTACTTACATTCATTCCTGCTTAGTAGCGGATGCTTGTTTAAAAAAAGCTTCAAAATCAAAAAAGAAATATAAGATTGATGATGTTATTTTAGGTGCAATGCTTCACGATTTTTATTTATATGATCATAACGTTAAAAAAGTTCATAAAAAGCATTTATTAAGACATCCACGCATCTCTTTAAAAAACGCAAAACAATACTTTGATATAAATAAAAATGTAGCGAACATCATAAGCGCTCACATGTGGCCTTTAACCATATTTTCTATACCTAAATCTAAAGAAGCATGGTTAGTGTGCTTAATGGATAAATACATCTCGATAAAAGAAGCATTTAAATTGCATAATAAATGATTTTTATTTGCGTTTTATTATAAATAAACAATTGTTTAAAATTGTTTTTTTCTTTATAATTAAAATGTTTAAAATAGACAATCAATAATTGGAGGCTCGTTATGGCTAGATTACAAGAACACGCTGAAAAACAGATTCGAGAAATTGTCGAACGTTTTCGCAATGAACCAACTCCATTGATGATGATTTTAGAAACTATTCAAACTGAATATGGATACATTCCTATCGAAGTTCAAGAATTAGTTTCTGAAATGTTAAATATTCCAGTCGCGGAAATTTATGGTGTTGTTACTTTTTATTCATTTTTCTCTTTAACACCAAAAGGAAAATATGTCATTGGTGTTTGTCTTGGCACTGCATGTTATGTTAAAGGCAGTCAACATGTCATGGACAAATTCGCTGAATTACTCGATATTAAACCAGGTGAAACAACTAAAGATGGTTTATTTACTTTAGATGCTTTACGTTGCATTGGAGCTTGCGGTATTGCTCCTGCTATTTCAATTAATGGAAAAGTTTATCCAAAAGTTGATGAATCTAAAGTTCCTTCCATCATCAATGAATATCACATGAAAGCTAAGGAGGAAGAATAATATGGCAGATGTCATTAAAACCATGGAACAATTGCAAGAAAGAATCAAATCTTGTACACAATGTTTAAATGATAAAATTACCGGAAAAGATGGTAAAAGACATATCGTCGTATGTGGTGGTACTGGATGTTTGTCATCGGACTCTTTAGAAATCATTCATGAATTAGAAAGATTGATTAAAGAAAGACACATCGAAGATAAAGTCACTGTCAATACCGTTGGTTGCTTTGGTTTTTGTAGCCAAGGACCATTTGTTAAAATTTATCCAGAAGATAGATTATATCACGCTGTTAAGGTGAGCGATTGCACACGTATCATCGACCAAGATATCATCGGTGGTCAATGCATCGTCGAATTATTATATGAAGACCCAGTCACTCACAAAAAAGTTGAAAAACAAGATGATATCAACTTCTATAAAAAACAAATTAGAATCGCTTTGCATGGTTGTTCATTAATTAACCCTGAAGTTTTAGATGAAGCATTAGGTTATGATGCTTTCAAGGCTTTAGCAAAAGTCTTGACCATGAAGCCTCAAGAAGTCATCGATGAGATTTTAACATCAGGATTAAGAGGACGCGGTGGCGGTGGTTTCCCTACCGGTCGTAAATGGCAATTTGCTAAAGATCAAAATAGCGATGAAAAATATGTCGTTTGTAATGGTGATGAAGGTGACCCAGGCGCATTCATGGATCGTTCTATTTTAGAAGGAAATCCAGTTGGTGTTATCGAAGGTATGATGATTGCAGGTTATGCAATTGGGGCTAAAAATGGTTATTTTTATGTCCGTGCTGAATATCCAATCGCTGTTGCAAGATTAAAAAAAGCAATCGAACAAATGGAAGCAGTCGGTTTATTAGGTGATAATATTTTAGGAACTGACTTCTCATTTAGATGCCATATCCGCTTAGGTGCTGGCGCATTCGTATGCGGTGAAGAAACTGCATTGCTAAATTCTATTGAAGGACAACGCGGTATGCCACGTCCACGTCCTCCATGCCCAGCGGTTAAAGGTTTATGGGGTAGACCAACTATTATCAATAACGTCGAAACATTAGCTGACGTTCCTTATATTATCCGTGTCACTGGCAAAGAATTTGCTAAATTAGGCACTGAAAGATCTAAGGGTACAAAAGTCTTTGCTTTAGGTGGTAAGGTCAATAACGTTGGCTTAGTTGAAGTCCCTATGGGCACAACCTTAAGAGAATTAATTTTTGATATCGGTGGCGGTATTCCAAATAATAAATCATTTAAGGCTATTCAAACTGGTGGTCCATCAGGTGGATGCTTAACTGAAAAAGATTTAGATG
>JAHZFY010000086.1 GCA_019421105.1 bacterium | reverse complement strand
CTAATGCAGTCATTGCAAATACACCAGCTTTATCCATGCCCATATCTGAAAGGATAATTGAATTTACTGGCAAAATGTAACACATCGCAACAAATACGACAATACCGCCAAGTATTTCATTTTTTAAACTTGATCCAGACTCTTTGACATGGAACAATTTTTCTAAAATATTACTCATAAATATTCCACCTTTACTAAAATATATATTACCATTATTTATATTTTTTTAATAGGAATATCGCTGACAAGTTATTTTACTTGACATGAGATGAAGTAAAATGTAAAATTACTTTGCTAAGTAAAGGAGAATGATTTTTATGGCAGTAAAATTAAGATTAACTAGAATCGGTCGTCATGATGATCCATTTTATCGTGTTGTAGCAGCTGATTCACGTTTTGCTCGTGATGGCCGTTGCATTGAACAAATTGGTTATTTTGACCCAAATAAAGGTGTTGAAAACGCTGTCGTCGATGAAGAAAAAGCTTTGGCATGGTTATCAAAAGGTGCAATGCCATCCGACACAGTTCGTGCTATCTTAAGCCGCAAAGGCATTATGGCAAAACACGCTTCAAACAAAAAACAAGAAAAGAGCAAATAAGAATGGAATACGAGAAAATAATTCACGCAATTATTGATCCGCTCATCGAACATAAAGATGCTGTTTTAATTCGTGAAATTTCTAATGAAGGCGATAAATCTATGACTATTTTAATCGCTACTGAAAAAGAAGATATTTCTCGTTTAATCGGACGCAAAGGCATTATAGCTAATTCGATTCGTGAGCTTATTTCTGTTGCGGCTAAAAAAGAAAGCAAACACATTCACATTCGTTTTGAATCGTTTGAAGACGAGGGGAAAGAGGATTAATCCTCTTTTTTGCTAATATGGATTTATTAAATTTAGGATACATTATTAATACACACGGGCTAGATGGTACTTTAGTCATATTTTCAAATACCCATTTTGCAAGCGAAAGATATGTTAAAGATGCAAAATTATTTTTGATGAATCCTATTAGCAAAGAAGTTAAAGAAGTTACAGTGATGTCATATCGAAAATATAAAGAATATGATTATGTTAAATTTTTAGAAATCGATAATAAAGATGAGGCTATAAAATTTAAAGGATACACTGTTGAAATCAAAAAAGAAGAAGCAATAATTCCAGAAGGTTATTATCGATTCGACGACTTAAAAGGTTGTAAAATCATAACAACCGATAACAAATATTTAGGTGTTGTAATACAAGTTGAAGAATTTCCTGCTCAAGTAACTTTGAGAGTCAAAAAAGATAATGGAAAAACTTTTTTTGTCCCATTTATCGATAAAGTTTTTATTCAAGATGTCGATGTTAAAAATAAGACAATAACAATTAAATATATGGAAGGTATGTGTTAATGAAAACTATAACCATCCTTACTTTATTTCCTTCAATGTTTGATGGATTTTTAACTAATTCCATCATTTTAAGAGCAATTGCAAATAAGCTAGTCGACATTAAAATTATTAACATTAGAGATTTTAGCAAAGATAAATATAATCGTGTTGATACCCCACCTATAGGTGGAGGCGCAGGATTAATAATGAAATGTCAACCTATCTATGATTGTTTAGTTTCTTTAGATTATAAAAATAAACATGTCATTTTGATGTCGCCTAAAGGAAAAACGTATTCTCAAAACAAAGCTAAAGAATTAGCAAAAATTGATAAAGATATCATAATTATTTGTGGTCATTATGAAGGAATCGATGAAAGAATAAATAAATACGTTGATGAGTTGATTTCTATTGGTGATTTTATATTGACTGGTGGCGAGCTAGCATCGATGGTCATATCTGATAGCGTCATTAGATTATTAGATGGCGCAATAAGTCATGAATCAATAGTTGAAGAATCATTTGACGATAATCTTTTAGAATATCCTCAATACACTGAACCATACGATTTTTTAGGAGATAAAGTTCCAGATATTTTATATAGTGGCAATCACACCGCAATTAAAAAATATCGTAGGAAAGAATCATTAAGACTAACTAAAAATCTTCGACCTGATCTATATCAAAAAATTACCTTAACAAAAAAAGATAAAGAGCTTTTAAAAGAAATAGAAGAGGGAAATGATAATCCTGAATGGATTCAAAAAGCCCTACAAAAAGGGCATAAATTTATTAAAAATTAATTTTTTGCGTGGATTTTTGCTATTCCACCTTTGCTCGTTTCTTTATAATCAGTCGGTAAAGCTTTACCAGTTATTTTCATTGTCGTTACAATATCATCTAGACTAACGAAGTTTTTTCTTGCTTTTGAAATAACTTTTGCAAATAGGTATGCTTCATAAGCTCTAATAGCACCTACAGCATTTCTTTCGACACAAGGAATAACTACAAAGCCATCAATAGGATCACAAGTTAAACCTAAATGATGTTCCATAGCTAATTCACACCCATATTCGATTTGATAAAAATCTAATTCAAATACATCGCATAACATCGCGGTTGCCATACAGACGGCGACACCAATTTCAGCTTGGCATCCCC
This sequence comes from bacterium, assembly GCA_019421105.1. Lineage (GTDB taxonomy): Bacteria > Bacillota_I > Bacilli_A > RFN20 > CAG-826 > CAJOOD01. Next base: position 1,464 of record JAHZFY010000086.1, on the reverse strand, counting down.
CTACTGCTCCAGATATAGTTGCGTTTTGTTTAAAAACATTACCAACTAAACCAGCGCACATTAATCCACGAATAATGTTAGTTTTAGAAGCGTGAAGATGATGATACAAATAATAAACAAGAGATGGGACAACACCTGCACTGCCACATGTTGGAGCAGTTACAATAAAATTACCAGATGCATTTTCTTCACCAACTGCATAAGCGTATGCGCTCATGAAAGCAACTCGTTTTTCAAAATCGTTATTCGTATTTTTTGCGCATTTTAAAATGTCATAGGCATTGCGATTGATAAATAAATTTTTACCAGCTTGAATTTGGCCCTGATTTTTTAAACCATTTTCAACGCTTTCAATCATTTTATGAAAAACAAAATCAAAATATGATTCGATATCTTCATCTTCAAAATCTAAAACAACATAGGCAAGACTCTTATATCCTTTTGTAGTAGCGTATTGTTTTAATTCATTAAAATCTTTAAATGGATAAACATCTTTATCTTGCAAATTTTTATCTTCTTTGCAAACAATCGTCCCGCCTCCAATAGATTCATAAGTTCTACTTAACACTTCATCATCTTTTAAATATGCTTTGAATGTTAATGTATTTGGGTGTTCAACCTTGCTTTTTAAATCAAAATTTACATGCACAAAATAATCGTTCAACGTATTGATAATTATATCTGGCGTATGATGTCCTTTACCTGTAAAGGCTAAAGAACCGTATAAAGTGACTTCTATAAAGTCAAATTCTAAATCTTTTAATTTACCTTTAAAATCTAAAGCTGCACGCATTGGTCCAATCGTATGTGAAGACGAAGGTCCTGGACCATAGCAATAAAGATTTTTTAAAGATTTCATCGATTAGAACCCTCCAAATCCTCCAGGGAATCCACCATTTGGAAAGCCACCGTTTTTAAATCCATTTTTAAATTTTTCATTTGTTTCATCATTAATTTGCTTTGTTCATATTTTTTTAATACGCGATTAATATCCGCTAATGATTTTCCACTACCTTTGGAAATTCTATTTTTATGAGAGTATTTTAAAACTTCTGGATGTCTTCTTTCATATGGAGTCATCGAATTGATGATAACTTCAAAGTTTTTCATCTCTTTTTCTGCCATATCTTGTTGTTCTTGAGAAATTTTTGGCATGCCAGGGATAAGTTTTAAAATGCCACCTAATGAACCAAGTTTATTCACTTGTTTTAATTGATTCAACATATCATTTAAATCAAATTGTCCTTCCATCATTTTATTAACGGAATGTTTCATTTGTTTTTCATCAAGATTATTTTGTACTTTTTCCACTAATGTTAAAACATCACCCATTCCTAAAATGCGATCAGCCATACGATCAGGATGGAATATATCTAAGTCGGTAATTTTTTCACCGATACCAGCAAATTTAATAGGTACTCCAGTTAGATGTCTAATAGATAAAGCAGCACCACCTCTAGCATC
>JAHZFY010000085.1 GCA_019421105.1 bacterium | reverse complement strand
AATAATTATAATTATTTAAGATAACATCTCTTCTTACATGATGTGGAGCGTCCCCAGATATATAAATGTCTGTACCTTCCTCTAAGGCAATTTTAAAGCTTCTTGAACCACCGCCACCAATAATGGCAACCTTTTTTATGGTTTGATTGCCTTTATTGATTAATAATCCATAATCAATATCAAAACATTCCTTTGCGTATTTAGCAAAATCAGCGACGTTCATCTCGTTTTCTAATTCTCCGATACGCATCATTGGCTCTTTTATAGGAGCATAAATATTTTTACATCCTAATTTTATTAATAAAGCATCATTCATACCACCTATGCCTTCATCAAAATTAGTGTGCATGCTATATATTGGCATATTTAAGCTATCAATTTTTTCACAAAGCTCTTTCTTTTTTTCATCATATTTAAAAACTTTGCTTCTTGTTCCATAAATAAAAGGATGATGAGTGATAATTAAATCGTAATGTTTATCTTTAATAAAATCATAGACAGTTTCATCAAAATCTAAACACAACAAAACATCATTGATCATCTCAGGTAATTTACCTGTCATCAAACCGACATAATCATGATGTTTTTTAGCAATTCTTTTTGGAAATTTCTTCGCTAATTTTAATAGCAATACATTTGTTTTAATCATAAAATATCCTCTATTTCATTTATCATTTTTTCTAGTTCCATTCTTCTTTTTAATGAAACATTTTCGTTGTTTAAAATATTTTTGATAACTTTTATTTTCTCATTATATTTTTTGATGAAAATACGAGGTTTTTCTTTTAAAAAGATTGGTCCATATTTTAATGATTTTGAATCAAGCATATCCATTTTTTTATTTATAAAATGAAGTATTTCATAATAAACCTTATTTTCAAAAACCATGACCTCATTGATTAATGAAAAGCCCATCTCGTACATGCTTTTTCTAACAAATTCAATATCGTTATGTGGGTCTAAGATGATATCTTTAATATTTTTTAATTTATTTATATTTTTTGTAAGGATGTCGATGATTAAATGTCCACCCATACCAGCAATGACTAAAGTTTTGACATCTTCGCTTAAATCTTTGATACCATCGCTAAATATAGGTTTTATAAAATCTTTTTTTGAGCTTTTGCTAACTTCAGCGCACAAAATATCATATGGCCCTTTTTTATTTTCAACAGCGTACCCATATGGTATTTTATTATCTTCCACTAAGGAAATGATCAACTTACCATGATCTGCACCTATGTCGCTACAAACTTGATTAGGAATCAAGTCATAAATAGCCTTCAAGCGCTTAGATAGGACGATTTTATCTTTCTCCACCGTAATCTCCTAGTTTTTTAGATCTTGTTGGATGACGCAATTTTCTAATTGCTTTAGCTTCAATTTGTCTAATACGTTCTCTAGTGACGCCAAATTCTTTACCAACTTCTTCTAATGTACGTGGTCTATTATCATCTAGACCATATCTTAATCTAATAACTCTTTCTTCTCTATCAGTTAAATCTTTTAAAATTGAATACAATTCTTCTTTGAGCAATTGCTTAGTTGTGAAATCTGATGGTGATTCTGATTCTTTATCTTCGATAAAATCGCCCAAATGTGAATCGTCTTCTTCACCGATTGGGGTTTCTAAAGAAACTGGATCCATCGCTATTCTTTGAATTTCTCTAATTCTTTTTGGAGGGAAAGCGCCATCCATCGCTTCAGAAATCTCTTCTGCAGTTGGTTCTCTTCCTAAATCTTGAACTAATTGTCTTTGAATTCTTGTCATCTTATTGATAGTTTCAACCATGTGTACAGGAATTCTGATTGTTCTTGCTTGATCGGCAATGGCTCTAGTTATTGCTTGTCTAATCCACCAAGTTGCATAAGTTGAAAATTTATATCCTTTAGTGTAGTCAAATTTATCAACCGCTTTCATCAAGCCTAAATTACCTTCTTGAATCAAGTCTAAAAATTGCATCCCTCTTCCAACATAATGTTTGGCAATATTAACAACAAGACGCAAATTAGCATTAATCAATCTTGATTTTGCTTCTTCGTCATTTTCAAGAATTCTTTGGGCAAGAATTGGTTCTTCTTCAGGTTTTAATAGTTCATATTTGCCGATTTCTTTTAAATACATTTTAACAGAGTCGTTTACTCTGACATCACCAGCCATGATCGAATCAAGATGATCAACACTAGCAATATCTTCATCGCTTTCATCAAAATCATCAGAAATCATGAAATCATCGTCATCTTCGCTCATATTAGAAAAATCAGCGTCGATATCATTGATTTCCTCTTCTTCTTGTTCCTCAGTAGCTATTCCGTTAGCGTGAAAAAATTCAATTAATTCATCAAAGTCTTCGTCTTCTAATGAATAATTTCTAAACGCATCAAATATTTCACTTTGATCTAAAAAATTATCATTTTCTTTAGCTGATTTTAAAAGTTTGTCTCTAACTTCTTCAAAGCTAGGTATGTTGCCACCTAATACGTCGAAGCTGTCATCTGAGACTAATACTTTTGCTTTCTTTTTTGTTTTTCCTTCTGATTTTGCCATAAACTACTCCCCTTTTTTCTTTCTTTGTATTTGTATTCTTTTATTCCAATCATTTAAAATTCTTGCTTTGTCAAGTTCATCTTTTCCACTGAGCATCTGCTCTAACATCGATTTTTGATAAAGCTTTTGTTTTTCATCTTGGATAACTTTATAGATGTCATTTAAATAATTGATATTAATGTTTTTTGGATGATTTTGTTCAAAAGACAAATCTAATATTTCTTTGATTATTTCATCTTTTTTATTGTCATCATTTAGCGAAATGGCGCTGATCACATTAGATGTAGTAATAACATTATTTTCTTTATACAAAGAAATGATGTAATCAGCTATTTTTCTATATAGTTCATCATAAAATGTTTCGATGTTTTTTTCATAAAACTCAATCGCAAGCGGATCGCTTAGCATGTAATATAAAATTTCTCTTTCTGCTAATTGATATCTTCGCAAGAATTTTCTTTCTGGATGAAATTCTTGGACTACATCATTAATTTCTGATTTATTGTTTCTTGCTTTTTGAATAACGTTTTTAATAGATTCAACATCAAACTTAGTGACATTTGATAGCTTTCTTACATAATTGTCATATTCTAATTCTGATTTGATGCCAAGTAAAAATGGTATAAAACGAGCTAAAAGTTTCTTTCTGTCATCAATTGAAGTTAATGCTTTGCTAGATTCATGATATGCAATAATATAATCTGCAGCCGAAATCAAATTATTGACGTATGTTTTTAATTTTGCTTCGCCTTCATTATTTAAAATTTCATCGCAATCTTTAAATTTGCTTCTTCTATGGTCGACAAATTGAAAATTCATTCCTTTATTGTTCATCGCATCCACAATAGACATGGATGCCATTTGTCCTGCACTATCGCCATCAAGACAAAAACGTATTTCAACACCTAAATGTCTTAACATTTCAATATGGTTTTTTGTAAAAGCCGTTCCCATCAAAGCAACAACGGATTTTATTCCAACTTTATATAAAGCAAAAACATCCATAAAACCTTCAACAACATAAACATAGCCATCTTTTTTAGCAGTTTCTTTAGCTTTATGGAAATTGTAAAGCACATTTGATTTATGAAAGAGTTCAGTTTCTGGAGAATTGACATATTTTGGAGAACTATCATCATCATTTAATCTTCTAGCGCTAAAGCCAATGACTTGACCATTCATATCACAAATTGGAAAAATCGCCCTACCAGCGTTGACATCTTTATAAATAGTGCTCCCGCCTGTAGCAATCCCGATTAGTTCCATCGATTTAAAAGAATTGCCTTTTGATTGTAAGTATCTACAAGTGTTTTGACCATCCTTAAAAGAATAACCAAGCATAAAATGATGTCTTAATTCTTCGTTTAAAAATCTACTTTCAAAATATTTTAACCCTTCTTCACCTTCGACTGTATTGAGTGCGTATTGATAATAAGCGTTTAAATCATTTATACACTTTTCTAAACTTGAGATGTGAGGATCTTTTTCAACTTTTTTTACCTCAAATTTTAATC
>JAHZFY010000084.1 GCA_019421105.1 bacterium | reverse complement strand
TGTTAGAAACACTTTAGTTTCTTAACAGCCCCTATTTTTTATACATCAGCGTAACAGCTGCCACCGATAAATTCTCTAAATACAGAATTGCATGGCACCCATTCATCTGATAAATCATCAAAGAATTTCAACATTCTTATCAAACGTTCAGCGACAGGGAAGTAGTTGGAGTCACGATCGATTTTTTCAAGTAAAGGCATCGCATATTTTTTCATGACGCTCAATTCATAGACTAAGAATGAATTAAAGACATAATCAGCGCCTTCTTGGTTATCATAAATCCATTTAAATTCACCTTTTCTAACGCTTGGCCACATTTCTAATGTTTCAATAGCGGAAGCATTTCTAAATTGGAAATCTCTAACGATTCTTCTTAATAATCTTAAATCAGTTAAAGATACAGGATTATGATTATCGTATTGAATTTGAGCTTGTGGTGCGATATAAACTTTGAATTTTTGGTGTCTTGGAATTGAGTTTGTGAGTTGATCATTTAAAGCATGGATACCTTCGATGATGATTGGTTGGGTATCGCTTACTTTAATTACTCTTCCAGGAACTCTTTTACCAAGTTGGAAATCAAATTTAGGTAATTGAACTTCTAATCCTTCGATTAAATCTGCGATATTCTTATTAAATAAATCAATATCTAAAGCATGAATATCTTCTAAATCAGGTTCGCCATTTTCATCTTTTGGAACTTGATCTTTTGGTAGATAATAATCATCAATTGAAATTCTGACAGGTTTTAAACCTCTGCTTAATAATTCAATTCTTAAACGGTTTGCAAATGTTGTTTTTCCACTTGAAGAAGGACCAGCGATACAAATTAATCTAACAGAATCAATTTCTTGTTCGATTAAATCGCCTAATTCTGCAAATTGTGCATTGTGAGTATGTTCGCACATGTTGATGAAATCAACGCTTCCAAAATTTCTAGTCATTTCGTTGATACCTGAAATAGTATCAATACCAGTTAAAGCCGCCCAAGCGTGAGCTCTTTTTAATGTTCTACCATAGGTAGGTGCATCTTTAAATTCTGGAATTTGTCCTTTGCATTCAGAACGTGGATATTGAATGATGATACCTGGAGAATAAAATTTTACTTTCCATTTATTGATATATCCGGTTGATGGAACCATTCTTTCATACATGTAATTTTTATAATCACCGCATGTATACATATGGGCATCTTTTTCTGGACGATATTGAATCAATGCAACTTTATCGTGAAAGCCTTCTTGTTCAAAGATTTTAACTGCTTCACTATTGGCAACTTTTGCTCTGATCATAGGTAAGTCAGCTTGTACTAAACGTTCCATCTCCTTAACTAGTTCAAGGGTGAGTTTAGTGGTGGCCATTTTACGACCATTTAAAATTTGTAAGAAAATAGATCTTGAGATGTTGTAAGAAAATCGGAAGCTTACTTCAGGCGCAATATTATGCATTGCCATCGCTACTAGATAACGAACAGAAGCTTCGTAAATTTTAATTGAATCTCGATCTGCGCATGTTAAAGGTTCGACAACACAGTCACTATCTAACATATAAGTCAATTCTCTAACGCGATTGTTGATACGGGCACAGACATAGTCGCGATTATTTCCAACTACATCAAGAATAGACACAGGTTTATTAAAGCGTCTTTCTTCGCCGTTAAATTTGACAGTAAAAGCCATGATTTTTACCTCCTTTATTTTTTACAGCATTAATCATTTTATTTTATTTGATTATTTTTGTAAACTTTTTTCGTTTTCCTATATTTTTATTATACGCGTATATGCCTAGCAAAGGCTATCTTAATATTAAAACATACTACATATTATTGCTTTTTAATGATATAATCTTTTTACGTACATTGGAGTTACATATGAAAAAAAACATGGTTTACATTCAAAGCGGTGGTCCTACTACCGTTATTAATTCGTCCTTATATGGGGCAATTAAAGAAGCGCAAGCAAACAAAGACAAGATCGATTTAATTTTTGGATCTTTACATGGTATAGAAGGTTTAATATACGATGATTTAATCATATTAAATGAAGAAGATGAGGAAGAAATCGAATTGTTAAAACAAACTAGTGGTGCAATATTAGGCTCGACTAGAATGAAATTACCAAAAGATTATCATGACCCAATTTATTATCAAATTGCGGAAACAATAAAAAAACATAATATCGGATATATTTTTATTAATGGTGGCAATGATTCGATGGATACTTGTCATCGTATTTCTGAACTCGCTTTAGAATTAGGATTAGATATTCATGTTATTGGTGTACCAAAAACAATCGATAACGACTTAGCTGTCACTGACCACTCTTTAGGTTTTGGAAGCGCGGCTAAATACGTCATCAACTGCGTTGCTCAAATTTCAATCGATGCAAGATGTTTTAAAAAAGGCAAAGTCCACATAATCGAAATTATGGGAAGAAGCGCTGGATGGTTAACTGCTTCTACCGATTTATTAGATGATGATGTTAGACCAGATTTAATATATCTTCCAGAAATGAAATTCACAGTTCCACAATTTTTAGAGGATGTTAGAAAAACATACGAAGAAAAAGGCAGTGTAATCGTCGCTTTAAGTGAAGGTGTCGAATTCCCAAGAGCATGTGTTAGCAATCAATTAGATGCATTTGGACACGCTTCTTTAGAAGGTGTATCTCATGAATTAGCAGGTTATGTTAAAAATAAATTAAATCTTCCAATAAGAGTCATCGAGTTAAGCGTCCCTCAAAGAGCATTTGCTCCAATGATGTCAAAAACTGATCAAGACGAAGCGATTCAAGCAGGAAGAGAAGCTGTAAAAGCAGCTTTAAATAATCAAAAAGGCAAGATGATTGTTTTGCATAGAATCAGCAATAATCCTTATAAAATCGAATACGAAATTGAAGATGTCGGACTAATTGCTAACGCAGTAAGAATCATCCCTGATCGTTTCATCTATGATCAACATCGCATGGATAAAGAATTTAAAGATTATATCAAACCATTGATTCAAGGTGAAGTCGATCTTAAAATGGAGGATGGAATTGTCAAATTCACCCATTTTAAAAAAGTTAAAGCCTAGTTTATGAAATGTAAGTTCAAACAATATTCAATAATTAAAAAAGTGAGCATTCTAACATTGATGCTCACTTTTGCATGTTTTATATTAACGACTCCATGTTTTGCTTTTAATTTGATGGAAATACCATTGGGTATATTATTAGGCGGACTTGGAAGCGCTTTGAGTTTTTCCTTATTTTTGATAAAAGAAGATGGACCAAATAAAAAAGCGGTGATGCGTTTAACAATTTTTTTAATAATTATCATGTTTTTTATTCATTGTTTGACTATAATAATATCTGGGGTTATATATTACGTATATGATTTACATATATTTAATATATTTTCTACATTTTTTGCATCATTTTTTGGTTTAATTTGTTTTATAATATTAGCGTTGATCGAAAAGAAAGGAGAAAAGTAGGTGGATACATCTAAGCTATTAGAACTTTTATTAGCTTCACCTTCTGATTGGAGCGATGAAACTGTCGGTTCCTTATTTTCTTCTTTGCTTTGCATGGGGATCATTTTAATACTCGCTATTATCGTTAATATTAAAGCTAGAAAAGCTGACCCATTAAAAAAGCCAAAAGGCATATTGTTCATGTATGAATTTGGTGTGACTTTTTTTGATGACTTAACCGAAGGATTAATGGGCCCTTCCTTTAAAGGTTTTGGTGGATTTATTTACGCTGTTGCCTGCTATTTATTTTTAGCGTTCATATTTGGCTTAACTGGTTTGCCATCTCCTATGACAAATTTAGCTATCCCATTATCTTTAGGTTTGATGACTTTTGTTTTGATACACGCGACTTCAATCAAACATACAAAATGGAAATACTTTAAAAGATATATCGATCCATTTCCATTTTTCTTACCGATTAACTTATTATCAATGTGGGCTCCATTATTGTCTTTAACCTTCCGTTTATTTGGTAATGCCTTGGCTGGTTGGACTTTGATGAGCGTTATATATTTTGCATTGGACTCTATATCGCAATTCATTTTTGGGATTTACTCTTGTCGAATCATACTCATTCAA
>JAHZFY010000083.1:235-4279 GCA_019421105.1 bacterium | reverse complement strand
ACCACACTTTAAAACAAGCAAAAAATAGAGCGAAGATGTTAGATTGCAATGGAGCGTGTTTTCCAATTGCAACTTTAGATGGAAATGAAGGATGTACTTTATGGCAACACGCGTCTTTACAAGTCCAACCAACATCTGCAGTCGCATATGCTATATTCCATTATTATTCTCTTACAAACGATATGGATTTCATCAATAAATATGGCATGGAATTATTAATAGAAACAGCAAGATTCTTGCTTGATAGAGGCCAATACAATAGTGATGGAAGTAAATTATCATACTACGCCGTCATGGGACCAGATGAATTTAAGATGATGGTCAATCATAATGCTTACACAAACTATATGGGTAAGTTTTGTTTTGATTACACATTAAAGATGTTTAACTTAATTGATGATAGTCTAAAAGCACAATTAATGAAAAAATGTGATGTTGATGAAACATTTTTCCTAAATTTAAAAACAGCGAGTGAAAAAATGTATTTGCCATTTGATAAGACTAGCAAATTAATTGAACAAAACGAAGGATTTTTTGACTTACCACATATTGATATTAATTCAATTCCAAGAGAACAATTCCCATTGTATTCTAATTGGACATATGATCGTATTTATCGTGGAGATATGATTAAACAACCAGATGTATTGATGCTATTTTTCTTATTCCCTTCAATGTTTGATAAAGATGTTAAAATGGCTAATTATCTATATTACGAACCACGTTGCATACATGAGTCAAGTTTGTCTCCTTCAATTCATTCGATCTTAGCAAACGAGTTGAAACGTTATGATGAGGCAATTAGCTTCTTTGGTTTTGCATCTAGACTTGACCTAGATGATTATAACAATAATACAAGGGAAGGATTGCACATGACTTCTATTGCAGCAGCATGGATTAATATCGTTTATGGATTTGGGGGTTTAAGAAGCGATAATCCAATTATTTGTTTATCCCCTACTATTCCTGATCGTTGGGAAGAGTATTCTTTTAAATTAACAATAAAAGATTGTTTATTGACAGTAACAATTGATAAAAACAAAGTTAAATTAAACGCAACTAAACCAATAACAATCAAATTATATGATAAAACTATTGAAATCAAGGATAACTATGAAACTAACATTAACCAAAACTAATTATCCATATAAAAATAAAGAAAGCATTGCTAACATGTTTATCATTGGCAATGGCCATATAGGCTATAAAGGCACTATGGAAGAAGAATTATCAAGCGATAAAGTTACTTTCAATATTATTGGGCATTACGATCAATATAAAGATAAGTGGCGAGAATCATTGAACCTTTTTAATCCTTTGTATTTATCTATTTTAGATGAAAACAATAATGAGTTTCATTATAAAAACGCTATTCATCATAAAGTGTCTTTAAAATTAAGCGAAGGAACATTAAAAAGAGTTAGCGAATTTAAAGATATCACATTAAAAACAAAACGTTTTATTTCAAGTGTTAAAGATGATCTAATCATCGAAAAAATAAACATTACCGCTAAAAGAAAAATAACATTAACGATTTTAAGTGGCATAGATAGCGATGTTTATGAAATAAATGGACCCCATTATAAGACTAAACAATTTATTAATGACTATGATGGATTGATTATAAAAGGAATAACTAACGAAAATAAAATCGTTCATGTTTATTTAAAACAAATATGCAAATTTGAAAAAACTACTAAAGAAATCAATGGAAAACTTGTTTATCAATATAATGTACATTTAAACATAAATGATACATTTGAACTTGTTAAAATATCTTGTATAGATGTCGACAATTTTTATTCTTTAGTCAACAAAATCAATTCAATCAAACACGAAACTTATCATACTTTATTAAAAGAACATGTCGATAATTTCTCGAGCAAATTTAATAATGCTTTTATTGAATATGAGGACAATGAATTTGATTCTAATTTTGCTTTAAATTATTCAATATATGAATTGATTATTTTAGGTAGCGAAAAATATGAAACCTCCATTCCTGCTCGCGGATTGAGCGGGCAAGTTTATAAAGGCGCTATATTTTGGGATACGGAAGTATTTATGCTGCCATTTTTCCTTGCCACTAACCAAACAATAGCTAAAAAGTTAATTAATTATCGAATTAAAACTTTAAATGGAGCTTTATTAAAAGCAAAAACATTTGGTTATCAAGGAGCTTTTTATGCTTGGGAATCCCAAGAAGATGGGCAAGAAAGATGTTCATTATATAATGTCACAGATGCTAAAACCGGCAAACCAATTAGAACATATTTTGCAGATAAACAAATCCATATATCCATTGATGTATTATATGGATTAATTAGTTATGTTAATTATACAAACGACTTATCAATATTAGATGATTCTGCTAATTTAATGGCGGTTCAAATAATTAAATTTTATATGTCTTATGCTAAAAAACAAGATGATGGAAAATATCATTTCTTAGATGTTATTGGCCCAGATGAATATCATGAAAGAATAAATGATAATGCATTTACTAATTATTCTATAAAATTTATCATTGAAGATTATTTAAAAATTATTCAAAAAAATAACATAAATATTCACCATCTTTTAAAAGAAGTTGAATTAACATCGCAAATGGTACAAGATTTTATTAATGATATCTATTTGCCTAAACAAAACGCAGAAGGTGTCATAGAACAATTCGATGGTTATTTTGCTTTAAAAAACATTACCTTTGAACAATTTAAACAACAAATTGTCGATCATAAAGAATACTTAGGTGGAGAAAATGGTATTGCTAGCAAAACTCAAATCATCAAGCAGGCTGATGTATGTGCTTTATTAGCGTTGCATGTAGACAAATTCCCTTATGAGGTTTTAAAAGCTAACTTTGATTACTACTATCAAAGAACAGAACATGGTTCATCTTTATCTAATTCGATGTATGGCCTGTTAGCATGTAAAATTAATAAACTCGATATTGCTTATGAATTGTTTTATAAAAGTGCTTCCATTGATTTAAACAAAAATCAAAAATTATATGCAGGAGGAATCTTTATAGGTGGTACTCATCCTGCTAGTAATGGAGGAGCATATATTGATTTTGTATATGGATTTTTAGGAATGAAAGTAAACAATGGAAAAATTTCTTTTGACCCAAATATACCAAATCACATTAAAAATATTAAATTCAGATATTTAGAAAACAACGAGTTAAAAGAAAGGATTTTTAAAAATGATTAAAGCATTTATATTTGATTTAGATGGTGTTATTTGTTTTACAGATGAATATCATTATCAAGCATGGAAACAATTAGCAGATAAAGAAGGAATTTATTTTGATAAAGAAATAAACAATCGCTTAAGAGGCGTTTCTAGAATGGAATCTTTAAACATCATTTTAGAAAGATCTAATAAATCTTATAGTGAAGAAGAAAAAATCCAATTAGCGGACTATAAAAATGAAATTTATAAAAAATTATTAGAGAAAATGAGTCCAAAAGATGTTAGTGATGATACATTAAACACTTTAAATCAACTAAAAAAATTAGGATATAAAATCGCAATAGGAAGTTCTAGTAAAAACACTAAATTCATATTAACAAAATTAGGCATAATCAATATGTTTGATGAAATAGTTGATGGCAATGATATTAAAAATTCTAAACCTGACCCAGAAGTATTTACATGCGCTGGAAAAAGATTAGGGGTTAATCCTAACGAAGCAATGGTTGTTGAAGATGCACATGCAGGTGTAAAAGCTGGTCATGATGGCGGATTTAAAGTTGCGGCTATTGGAGATGCAAAAACATCTGATCTTGCCACTTATAAAATTGATAAATTATCTGATTTATTAAATATCATTTAAAAAAAGAAAAAGTCATGATTCAACATGACTTTTTTTATTAATCAATATCATACATCGTTTTAAAGTCTTCAAATGGTTTAAATGATGTATTATTGAAGTTGATGTAATCTATTTGATAATAGCCACCATAAGCAGTGTTTAATCTAAATGCAACTTTACAATCTTTATCTTCAGATTTTAAATCATAGATTATTTGTAAACTT
>JAHZFY010000083.1:0-225 GCA_019421105.1 bacterium | reverse complement strand
ACGCCTCCATATTTTTCAAAAGCGTCAGTTAAAGAGTAATCATTTAAGAAATTTTCAATTAGATAAGTATTTTCAGTTGTCATGGATTTTAAACCATCCACTTCTTCATCAACATAAAACTTTTCTAATTGTTTAAATAAATCTAAACCCTTAGGATAATGGAATGCTTCAGGTATATCTAATACTTGTTCAATAAATCCACCTTGAGCATGTCCAGGTCTTTTT
>JAHZFY010000082.1 GCA_019421105.1 bacterium | reverse complement strand
CTAAATCAAAGACTAAGACTTTTTCAGATTTATTTGTATCGATACCATATGCTAAAGCAGCTGCGGTAGGTTCGTTGATGATTCTAACAACATCTAATCCAGCAATTTGACCTGCGTCTTTTGTAGCTTGACGTTGAGCGTCATTAAAGTAAGCAGGAACTGTAATAACAGCCTTTTCAATTTTGTGACCAATATTTTCTTCAGCATATCTTTTCATATAAGATAAGACTTTAGCTGAGATTTCTTGAGGTGTGAAATCTTTATTGATGCAATTGATGTGGGTTTTTTCTAAAGAACCTATTTTTCTTTTAATAGAAGAAACGGTATCTGGATTAGTAACCGCTTGTCTTTTAGCGGCGTTACCAACAATTTCTTCCCCACTTGGTTTAAATGCGACAACAGAAGGAGTTGTGTTGGTTCCTTCTGGATTTGGAATAACTTTTACTTTACCATCAGCTTGAAGATAACTGACGACTGAATTTGTGGTACCTAAGTCGATACCTAAGATAATTTCTTTTGCCATAGATAATTCCTCCTATATTAAGCTTCAGTAACTTCTGAAGTTTGTTCCTTATTTTCTTCTTTGTTGCTCACTTTTTTTGAAACAACAACATTTGCATGTCTAATGATTCGATCATGTAATTTGATGCCTACACAATAGACTTGCATTACTTTATTTTCTTCCATTTCATCTGTTTCAATAACGTCGATGGCGTTCATAATCGATGCATCGAATTTGTCACCGATGTTAGGTTTTAATTCTGTTACACCTTCACTCTCTATAGCCATCAGCATATTTTTATAAATGTATTCGAATCCAGTTAAGTAATTTAATAATGCTGGCTCACTAGGTTTATTTTGTAATGCCATATTGAAGCTATCAATAACCGGTAATAGTTTTTCAATAAATCCTTCGCCTCTATATCGTAGGGCCTGACGATAATCTTTTTCTAAAGATTTTCTTAAGTTTTCCGTATCGGCATAGACACGATAGAATTCATTTTTCCATTTATTTGCTTCTTCTTTTAAAGCTTGAATTTCTTCATCTTTTTTAGCAAGTTTTTCTTTGAAAGCTTTTTTAGTCATTCCTTGTGTTGATGAGTCTAATTCTTGCTTTTTATCGACTTCTTCCATCATTCATCCTCCTTTTTAAAACGTTTATTTAACTCATTAATAATAAATTCTAATGAAGACATAACATTGTCATAATCCATTCTTTTTGGACCAACAAGAGCAATTGTTCCTTCTGGCATATCGCCTATTTTATATTTAGTAGATATAATCGATATATCAGATCCATCATTGCTAGCAGCACCAATATGAATTTTTATATTGCCATCTTCATAATCGCTTTCAGCGTTTAAAGCTGATTCTTTTAACATGTTAGGAGATTCTAATATCCTAATGATCTTTTTAATGCTTTCTGCATCGCTAGAGAATTCAGGTTGGTTTAACAATTCTTCTTTGCCATACAATGACAAACGATCATTAGCAAACTTTACAAATGCCTCGATAATAGCTTTATAAATTACGTCGTGATTTACGATATAATCATTTAAAATCGGCTTTAATGCTTCAGTTTTTTCTAATAACTCACTAATAGGAGTTCCAATTAAGCGGTCATTAAATAATTGAAGGCAATTCTTTAAATCGTTAATGGATGTGTCATCTTGAACAATAAACGTTTTATTTTGAACAAAACCTTGATTGGTGACGAATACGACGGAAGCGCTATTATTAGATAAAGGTATACATTGAATAGACGCTAATTTTTCTTCATTGATATTTGGCCCTAAAACAATAGAAGCCAAAGATGTCATATGAGATAAAATTTTGCAAGATGATTGTATGACTTCATCAATAGACTTCGTTTTTTCTTCCAATATTCTATTGACCATTGCTTTAAACGAATCATCGATAGAGCGGTCTCTTAAGTATTCGCAATAAAAGCGATACCCTTCCGCAGATGGCACTCTTCCACTAGATGAATGAGTTTTCTCTAAATAACCTAGTTGTTCAAGAGCATACATTTCATTGCGGATTGTAGCGCTTGAATACTTTAAATGATATTCGTCAATTAAAGTTTGAGAGCCGACAGGTTGAGCGGTTTTAACAAAGTGTTCAACGATTAATTTCAAGATTTGATCTCTTCTATTAAGTGTCATAAGCCCTCCTTTTAGTTATTTTGGCACTTTCTTAATTTAAGTGCTAATGTTATTATATGACGAAAATTAGCAGTGTCAATAAAAAAGTGCTAAAAAAACTTATTATTTAATTATTTTCAATAGAATTAATAATATTAATTAACATTGTATCAAGCACCATCATACCTTCATATGTTGGTCTTATTATATTTTCCTCTTTAATTAATAATTTATTATATATAAGATCGTCTATACATTTTTTAGATTTTAAAAGTATATCAAATCCAAATTTTGTTTTAAACTCATCTAAATTAAAACCATACATCGTTCTTAATTTAAGCATTAAATAATATGTAATATCGCTGATATCATCGACATATTCTTTACTATATATGAATTCTTTTTTTAAATATTTGTTAATGCTTTTTGTATTAGTGTATCTGATTTTATTAATATATCCAGACGCACCCAATCCCACTCCAAAATATTCTTCATCGTTCCAATATATCAGATTGTGCTTAGATTCATAGCCTTTTTTAGCAAAATTTGAAACTTCATAATGTTGATATCCAAGGTGGGTTAAAAAATCATGAACATAGTCATAATATTCTCTTATATCATCTTGTTGTTGCTCTTGAATGTTTTTTAAATAAAAAATAGTATTTGGATTGACGAGCAACGAATAAGTAGAAATGTGTTCTACATTTAATAAAGATAAAAGCTCTATATCTTTTTTTACAAAATCTAAATCGCTATTAGGTAGTCCTAATATTAAATCAACATTAATATTTTTAAAACCGATAGTTCTTGCGGAGTTGATGCATTTTTTAACTTCTTCATATGTATGATGCCTATTCAATAACTTCAACATATTATCATCGCATGATTCAACGCCTATTGATAATCTATTGACACCATATTTATAAAGCAATAAAAGTTTTTCATCATCTAAAGTTTCCACATTGCTTTCAAATGTATATTCGACATCTTTTTTAACAAATTGATGTAACTTCTTTAATAAAATTTCTAATTGTTGCATATTCAAAGAAGTTGGTGTACCACCACCAACATAAATGCTTTTAACTTCTTTGATATTATATGAGTCTATTTCTTCAAGTAATGCGTCGATATATAAATCGGCTATTTTTGGAAAATAGATAATTTTTGTAAAATCACAATAGTTGCATATATGATTACAAAAAGGTATGTGAATATATAGTCCTTTTTTATTCATCATCATCAGGAGATTTATAAGATGAGATGTCTTTAGCAACTTCTTCATCATCAACAGGCTCTAAAACACGATCTAATTCTTCTTTTAAAGCTTGTTCTTCATTAATTTTTTCTTCTTCTTTTAATTTTGGATGCGTCAAACGATAAATGATAAAAGTAATTAACGCTATTACTGCGGCAATGCCAAGGATAATCAATAAAATGATTCCGGAATTTTCTAATAGATTAACTAGTGCAATATTCATAGGTTTTTACCTCTACTTTCTTTTGATTGGAGTATAGACTTTTTTATTTTTGACCATCTCTTGTCTATAATATCCTAATTTAGCTAAATTATCCATAGATGTACGCGCTGTTTCATACGCACATCCAACTTCTTTTTTGAATTGTTGAATTGTGTATCTTTTGCCCATGCTACAATGTCTTGCATAAAAATATGCTTGGCTTCTAGATAACTCTGGATCGCTTTCTAATAGATATTCCTCTAATCTTGATGCTTGCTTTTCATCTAAAACAGGAGGTAGATAAGAAATAGCTAAACCTTTGACTGTTTCTTCGTTTTTAATAGGTTCGTTTATTATTTCAGGTTCTGGTTGCTTTTGAACAATTTCTTCGCTGATCTCTTTTTTTACTACTTCTTGAGGTTCTTCGATATTATTTGTATTTTCGATAACTTCTATATTTTCATAAATACCTTGATTGACGTTTTCTGATTCAGCTTGCTTAGCCTCTTCTTTTGCGGTGAAATAATAATCTTCTTTTAAGGCGATGGCTTCTAAATTATTGATGCGTTTGATTTCTTCATCTATAACATCATTAAATAATTCATTCATGTACTTTAAAAAGTAAGTCAAGTCATTTGTTTTTTGCACTTCGAGAGAAACTTTATTTAAACGCGATAATTGGCTTGTAAAAGATCTTTCAATATTTAAATATTTACCAATAGAACCTGTTTCGCTTTTTAAGATGATGGCTTTAGTTAATAGCAACGCCATTTCATCATTAAAATCGTTGAATGGTTTAATAAAATGCAAATAATAAAATACCGCAGATGCTTTAATGGAAGTAGAACCAGTGTAAGTTTCAATAAATCTAAACAATTGATTCATCATCGGTTCAATAGCATATGTTGGCGCAGAAGAATATAAACGATCAATAACTACTCTTGTTTCGAGATTATCAAAATTTTTACTGCGATATAGTTCCACTAACTCATGATTATTAGAAATTATTGTGTATAGGTTAGCAAGATAATCCATATCGATATGTTTATCAAGATTATCCGAAACATAATTTAAACAATTAACATATCTAGATAAAATATTTAAATCA
>JAHZFY010000081.1 GCA_019421105.1 bacterium | reverse complement strand
TTAAAAGCTATTTTAAAAGCTTATCTAGAACCAACTGAATTATTAAAAAAACTAGAAAATGAAGGCGATTTTACTTCAAGATTAGTTCTTGTTGAAGAGCTAAAAACTTATCCACTTGGCGTCATTTTTGATCATTATTTAGAAGTGAATGGTTGTTCGACAAGCGATGAATGGCTAAAGAAAATTAAACAATATGAAAAGGAAGTATTATTAAAAAGGTAATTATTTATGAAAAATGCACTTAAAAGTCCAACTTTAAAAGAAATTATTAGAATTACATCCAATCTTTATAGACTTGGATGGGATGAAAGAAATGGTGGCAATATTTCTGTTATTGTCGATGAAGAGGAAATCAATAAATATTTTCCTACTAAATCTTTAAGAAAATTTAATTTAGATTTTGATTTTTCTTATCTTGCTAATAGATACATATTAGTAACTGGAACTGGTAAATATTTTAAAAATATTGAATTCAATCCTTCAAAAAACGTTGGACTAATTAAGATAGAATCAGATGGAAAACACGCTTCAATCTGCTGGGGATTAGATGATGGAGGATTACCGACAAGTGAATTGCCTACACATTTAATGAATCATATAGAAAGATTAAAAATTAATCCTAAACATCGCGTTGTTATTCACTCACACCCAACTCATCTTGTAGCATCAACATTTGTTCTACCTGAAGATGAAAATGAAATCACAAAAATATTTTGGAAAATGATTACTGAATGTATTGTCGTTTTTCCAGAAGGTGTTGGTTATGTTCCATGGATGGTTTGCGGTAATACTGAAATAGGTTTAGCAACAGCTAAAAAAATAAAAGATTATCGAGTCGTTATATGGGGAATGCATGGAATATTTGCTACCGGAGAAACAATTGATGAGGCATTTGGTTTAATTGAGACGGTTGAAAAAGCTGCAGAAATTTATTTCCTTGTTAAAGATAACATTAAGCAAACAATTACTGATGAGCAATTAAAAGATGTCGCTAATGCGTTTAAATTAAATTACAAAAAAATAATTTAATATGAAACTGATAAAATTGATGACATTGTTTGCAACGTTAGGATGTATATGTTTAACATCATGCAATAGTAAAAATGAAAATAGTTCAAGTAAAGGAGAAAATATTATGAAAGAAATTATGTCTGATACAAGTTTTGAATACGGGTTTGATTTATTGACAACTGATACTAGAAATGGTAGAGCTCTTTCAGGTGTTTTAAATTATGGTGGTAATGCAAAACCACATGAATCTCCAAGACCATGGATGATGTCTCAATGGTGGGGTTCACAAGATGGGATTAATTCTCCATATCAACAAGGCGAACATGGTGAACACATTTATCAAAATAACGCCAGAAAAGTCATTGTTGATTCTAAAAATAAAACAATTACTTTGGAATTAAATTCATATAATGACTACATGGAATTATATGGTAGAACAAGAAACGAAAATGAAAATTGGTCTCATCTACTTTTAGAGCAAAATTTTAAAACATTACCAAAATTAAATGAATTAGAAAAATTGGTTGTTCATTTAGAATTTGTTTTAAATAAAGACATTGATATGGACGTAGGCCAAAAAGTCCCTTGTTCACAAGTTACTTGGTATTTTACTGTAACTGATGTAAAAAACGGTAATTCTGATTATGAAAGTGATAAAGAAACTAATCCTAATGATTTCTTTTGGTTTGGCTTGCCATTATATGATTCAAGATATGATTTTACAAATGGATTCCAACATGTTGACTCGGGATTTGTTGGCGCTACGAATAAATTGATTTATTCATTAAGCAATAAAAACTTTTTATCAGAACCTATAAAAACTGGCAAAAAATATACTGTAGATTTTGATATGCTTCCATTTATTAAAGAAGCTTATATCTACGGCCTTAAAAATGGCGCTATGCAAAATAGCAAATGGGAAGATCTTGTCGTCAATTACATGAATATTGGCTGGGAAACACCTGGATCTTTTGATTCCAGTGCTACTTTTTCTAATTTTTCATTAAAAGCATTTTATAAAGGAGAATAAGTATGAATAAGTTATTAAAAGGTTTATGTTTGTTCTTATTAGCACCGGTATGTGCTTCTTGTGGAGATACTTCTAATAGTTCTACAAGCGAGAATTTAAATTATGAATATGGGGCAAATGAAATGTATCAAAAAGTTTGGGAAACAAAGAAAGTATACAATGAATCAGTGGTTTTAATCGAAGATGAAAATGGTGTTATTTCTGGCACTTTATTATATGAACCAACTCATATAATTTCTGTTAAGGATTGCACATTAACAAAAGATTATAATGAAAATGAATATAGGGTTGAAGGAAATAAAATTTTCCCAACTGATAAATCAACTATGCCATATTTAACTCAAAAAAATTTATCATGTGAAGAAATACCTGATTTGATTGGTTCATCATATGATGATGGCAAAGGTGGAAAAATATTATTTACTGAAGGCCCAGGTATTTTTATGTATCAAATCAGCGTTACATATACTCATGATGATGTATGGGAGGGAGCGATTCCTTTAAAACAAGGCCATAAATTACCTAAACTACATGAAAAATTAAAAAATAAAGAAACGATTAATTTTGTTGTTAATGGCGACTCAATTTTTACAGGTGCGAATGCATCTTCAAAATTCGGCATGGATCCATATCAAGACACATTCCCAGTAGGATTTGCAAAAGAAATCGAAAGAGTTTATGGCTCAAAAGTTAATTTGACAAATACCGCTGTCGGTGGTCAAGTATCTAGCTGGGGTAGAGAAAACGTTGAAGCTAATATTATTCAATACAATCCAGATTTAGTGTTGATTGGATATGGAATGAACGACGGTTCTTGGAATGTTTCAAGTACTGATTATGTTGATAATATGGAATTCATGGTTAAAGCAATTCAAGCAAATTGCCCAAATGCAGAAATTATTTTAGCTGCTACAATTGTTGCTAATCCTGATTCTGCACAATATAAGGCACAACCAAGTTATTTAAAACCTCTATTAGAAATGGCAAGTTCATATAACGGTGTAGCCGTTTTAGATATGACTACATTTTCTATGGATTTATTAAAAATTAAAAATAGTTTGGAATTATATGCCAATAACATTAACCATCCATGTGATTTTATGGTTAGACAATATGTTTCTAACTTAATGAATTTAATTGAAAAAGAATAGGTGAGAAAATGCTTAAATTATTAAAAAACAATATTAAAGAAATTGGGTATAATATTCAAGACGAGGCTAAACTGTCTACAATTTTTGGCATCGGCAATGGCTATTTTGGAATTAGAGGATCTTTTGAAGAATTCGGAGATGTCTTTATTCAAGGATGCTACATTCGAGGTGTTTTTGATCAAATTATTGAAATTCCTGCCACTTTTGCTGATAACACTTATATGAAAAGATACTATTTTGATGTTCAAAAAGTTAAAACATTTGAATATCAAGATTCATGTATTAATGTCTTTGACCCAACAACTATTAAAATTTTTGTGAATGGGAAGATGTTTTTGCCATGGGAAGGCAAAGTTGTTAAGTGGGAAAGGTATATTGACTTTTCAAATGGTGGTCTATTTAGGAATGTCCTTTGGGATGATGGTTTAGGAAATTTGACTGAATTTAAATTCCAAAGATATTGTTCATTTGCCAATAATCATTTATTTTTCCAAAAAGTACAAATCAAAAAAATCAATCATAATTTAGACGTAATGGTGAAAATGGGCGTTGATACATTAGTAAAAACAAATGGCCAACATAAATCAAAAGTCACCTTTATTGAAAATAAGGAAAATGAATTATCTTTAATTTCACATCTTGGTCAAAAATATAACATGTCTGTTGCCTTGAATGCTCATAATGAAGTTTCCGGTTGCCATTTTGTGGGAAATGATGATTCTGATCAAGTCTATTCTTCTATGTACTTGTTAGATGGACAAGAAGCATCTTTAACAAAAGTTGTTGGAGTATATGCTTCAGTTGATGGCGTGGATGATATTTTAAATGCTGCAAAAACTTGTTCGATTTGCAATTATGATGATTGCTTAAAAGAACATATCAATGTTTATAAAACAGCATTTAATCAAGTTGATATCAAAATTAAAGGACATGATAAAATTAATGTTCTTTTAAGATATGCAAATTATCAAACATTAATTGGCTTTGATCGCTTTGATAGTGTTCATAGCCTATCAGCTAAGAATTTAACAGCTGAAAAATATAATCAATTTGTTTGGTGGGATGCTGAAATATTCCAATTACCATTCTTGATTTATAATTTCCCTAAAGCGGCAAAAGCGTGTCTTGAATACCGTTATAGATGTTTAAATAAAGCAAAAGAAAATGCTTTAAAAAATGGATATAAAGGTGCTCAATTTGCTTTCTGCAGTTCTGTTGATGGTGAAGAAAAAGTATGGGAATATGCAAGACACCCATTCCTTCAAATCCATATATCTAGTGATATAGCATATGGTATTTATAATTACTATAAAGCTAGCAATGATATAGATTTTATGCTTAACCATGGACTTGAAATGATGGTGGAAGTTTTAAAGTTTTTCCATTCAAGAACTACTTTAAAAGATGGCAAATTACATATTTTGGGTGTCACTGGTACAGATGAACACCATCCATATGTTGATGATAATGCTTATACTAATTACGAAGTGCAATTCGTTGCTCAAAAAACTTTAGAAATTGCATCAAAGCTTGGGTATTTAATACCTAATGAAACTAAAAAGGAAATTTGTGAACTAAAGGATTTATTATATCTTCCAACGCCAAATGAAAGAGGAATTATCCCTCAGTTTGAAGGATATTTAAATTTAAAACCTTACCTTCCAATAACTGGAAATGGTTCTGGGAAAAATTTCCAAATGAAAGCTTCTGGATTGTACCAC
>JAHZFY010000080.1:1210-5104 GCA_019421105.1 bacterium | reverse complement strand
CACTCTTTCATCTTTAGCTGGATATAAATCAGCTTTATCACTAGAACTTGAAAATAAATTAGCTCCTATTTTATCTTCAGCTATTGCTAAGTCTAAATTAGAAAATTTAACAAACAAGGTAAAGCTTTTATTAAATCAAATTATGTCTAATTCTGAGCTTTCAGGATTATCTGAAATTGAAGAAAAATTAAAAGATTATCTTGGATATCCACTTAAAGATGTCAAAACCATTAAATTGAGAGATATATTTAATGAATATGTAAAATTTGCAAAAAATGAATGTTTGCATTTACACATCGATGATGAAGATATCGAATATGAATATGGAAGAGGAACTCTTTATTTCACAGTTAATTTAGAAAAAATTGAAGAAAGTAAATCTTATTTTGGTAATGAAAAATATAAATTATTTGTTACACCAAATAACGATTTAAGCGAATATAGTGATTATCCAGAACTAGATATCGAATTTGAAATAAGCGATTTTAAATACATTAGATTTAGTGCTCCAATCGATTTAGCAAGATTATCTTATTATCCTGCATTTATTTGGTTCTTAATTCAATTAAGCAACAATTTTGTAAAAGTTGAAGTTGATAATGAATCAATTAGTGAAGAAATATCCGTTGAATACGAAGAAAAATAAAAAAGGAGCAAAAATGAAATTTAATCCTATCAACATCAAAGATTCTAATCTGCATTTTTTAAAGCTTGATCATAAATATGTTGAAGCCTTAAAAACGGGCGTTAAAACTTTTGAAATCAGAAAAAACGACCGTAATTATAAAGTTAATGACCTCATCATTTTTATTGATACTAATAACAAAGTTGTTTTTAACGATGTTTTTTATAGAATCACATACATTTTAAAAGATGTTCCAAAATATGGTCTAAAAAGAGGATATTGCATTTTAGGAATAACAAAGGAACAAGAAAATGAAAGTTTTAGATTGTGATATAAACCAAGTTATAGATCTATCCGCTAATAAACATGGTGTATATCTATTTTACAAGGTAAAAAACAATAGAAGCATTAATCCAAAAAGCAAAAGAAAGGCCGATGAATTACTTATAGTTGGTATGCCTCATAAAGCTTTTCAATATGCCTTAAATAAAGGCAAATACAAAATAATAGGGGTATTAAATCATGAATAAAGAACAACTAAATGCGGTTATTAAATTAGTTATAGATAAGCACTTCCAATACACCGATTATACTGGATGCGGCAATAGCTATGAATGCCATAACAAAGAAAAATTGCAAGATGATTTAGTCGAAACACTAGCAGTATTTTTAAAAGATAAATAGGAGGAGAATAGATGAAAAAAATTAAAGGTCTATTAATTAAACGTGATGGGTTAAACCTAATTATTAAAGAAGAAATTATTCCTAATGAATTAGCTGCTTTTCAAAAGATAATTAGCTCACAAACAATAGATATCATTACAAGAAAAATAAATAATAAACAGTTTTGTTTCATCATCGATGATAACGGAAGATTTTTATTCAAAGAAAGAACATGTATTTCTTATTTTGAAGATTTAGTAGGGGATGTTTTTATTGTCGGCCAGGCTAATAGTAATGGAGATTTAACATCTTTAAAAGATTCAGATATTGAATTAATTAGCTCATCGATTGCGGTGATAAATGGATACACATGTATCAATTATTCTTATTAAAAATATATAGGCATGGGAGGCAAAAATTATGAAAAAAGAGAAAAGATTTTTTTGGCTTAAATTAAGCGAAAATATATTCGATGAAAATCCAATCGTATTTAATTTACCTGGTGGAAATGATGCTTTTAGACTCTATATTGAACTATGTTTAAAGGCAATTAATTCAAATGGTGTTTTAATTTTTAGCAAAAAAATTTCAATTTTTTCAAGCCTCTCAGCCTTAACAAAAATGGATGAAAAGATTGTTAAACAATCTTTAAAATTGCTTATAAAGTTTGATTTGATAAATAAAAAAGATAACTTTATTTTAGAAATTAATAATTTTTATAACATGATTGGCTCAGTTTCTAAATCAGCATTAAGGATGAGAAAAATGCGTTTGAAGAATAAAGATAAAGATAAATCTTTATCAATTGAAAAAAAACAAGTGAACAATGTGACGCTTGAGCGTAACAATGTTCGCAATGCGTTACGAAATAGTGATGCACAATGTGACGCTGATTTAGGAAGAGAGAAAGAGAATATAAGAGATAGAGAGATAGAGATTAGAGATAGATATAGCGAAGCTGAAGCATCGCTAGATGCTGAAGCTAAAGCATCAGCTATAAAGAAAAGTAAGATAGAAGAAAAATTATATAAAAAGAATTTCAACATTGCTGACGCTATTGAACTATTACAAAAAGACGAGTTGATTCCAAAAGATAAAAGACAAGTTGAAACTATTTCTGGTTTCATGGAATTGATATCTAAACGCTTTCCTTCAATAGTTTTGTTTCAAGCGTTTTTTATTGAAGAGATTCTTCCAAGAACTAAAAAGAGTAAACCTAGAGATTTTCTTAGATACTTTTCTCAACTAACTAGCCACTTTTTTAGAAATCCTTCTTCTTATGACGTCGGTAAAAAGATACTTGGTGAACAAGATGAAATGATAAGAATTGCTCAGACACCTTGGGTAGTGGACGATTTTGAGGAGATCGATGAAGAATGAAGCTATATAAAAATCGATATTACATCGCTGTTTATGATATAGATCCAAAAACAAAAGAGCCCAAATGCTGTTTAACAATTGTTCCTAATCTTAATGAGCTTGCTTTATATTTTAAAATTCATCCAGATTATAAAGAACTAAGAAAATTAAAAGACCGTGTTTATAGGTCGTTAAACATTAATCTAAACAAAAATCTAATCAGCATAAACGAAAAAAATTACAAGATTTTTTTAGTCTTATAAAGGAGTTTAAAATGGGAAAGACAATTAACTTTAAAGAATATGATACACGTCAAAAAAGAAAACAATTTTTACTAAAGCATCCTAAATATTTGTTGCTTGAACTATTATACAATGATGAATTCATACCGTTCGGTCCAAAAAACGCTACAAAAGAAAAATTAGTTGAAACCAATTTGAATTTACTGTGGGATTTAATACAAGAATATTACTCCTATATTTAGTAAAAAATACTTAAAAAAACAATTTTTGTATCACGATATTAAAAAAAGTAATTTTTGCCTCAAGGCGTGAATTTGAAAAACGCATGATAGTATAAAATTGTGATTTAAAGGAGCGTTAATGTCTGAACCAAAATTAGGAAAAATTTATGTGTCCAATGACAAATTATTTACTGGAATGAAAAAGAAACGAAATGTTGTTGTTTCTAACTATTCAAAAGAAAGTAAAAAATACGGTGTTAGCCGCATATTGTCTTTAGAAGGTAAAGAAGGAAAATCAAATACTTTGCTTCCGCTTAAAGATAATTATTCACCTGTTTTAAAAAAAGCAAGTGGTGTCGATTATTATGTTTATAGAAATGCATTTGATAAAAATGGCAAACGAACACCGATAAATTTTGGGGCTATGAAAGACACGAACATGTCATTATCAAAAAAAGATCTAAATGCTGTTTTACATCACGTTAAAAAAAGAGGTGGAAGACAAAACTATGGAAAACATAAAAATTATTTGCGTCATAAATAAAAAAATGCAGGTTATCCATAAGGGATAGAGCCCGCTAATAGGCAGGTGCCATTACGCCCCGCTACCTTACGTATAAGATAGCAAAAACACTATTTTATGTCAAGAATTAATGTTTTATGAAAGAAGAAAGAGACATCAGATTAAATTATCAGCTTAGAAAAGAGACTTTTAACAAACTTGAAACGTTAGCTAATAATGCTGGCTTTACTAATATTAGGGTCTATATCGTTCAAAAGCTCA
>JAHZFY010000080.1:0-1200 GCA_019421105.1 bacterium | reverse complement strand
CAGGAGCTAAAAATGCTAAAGAACATCCAGCTAAACCATTAGCGGGGCAAGTTGTTAAATCAGGATTAGTTTCAAATTATGTCAAAGTAACTGCCGAAGAACACGAAAAGATAAAATCGTTATGCATTTATCATCGATGTGTCAAACTTGATGAATTTGGAAAAATAATCAAATATCGATTCTCTAATTTGCTTTGGATATTAGTTTCTAATTCTTACGACAATTACTTAAAAGATAGAAGTAAGAATATGGAAAAAATAATATCTAACGATAATTTATTGGATCTTGCTGATATTCTTGATGACTTCTTATAAGGGGACATGCCTATGATTTAAAAAATATTTATTAAGTTTATGTATCAAAAAGGAAGGAGATAGTAATGAAAAAATCAAAAAAGAATAACGATAAAGCACTAAAAATTACGGTCGGAACAATTGTTGGTGTTATGGCCATCTCAGTTGCGACTGCTTTATTAGTTAAATTTGACGTGTTTAATATTCATAAACAAGAATATACGTCTACTGCATCTTTAGTGGAAGTTATGGAATCTAAAGAATTAGATGCTTTATTAAAAGATGTTAAAGTCGCAAAAGAAAATGTTCCAGCAAAAGAATTAGCAGATAACTACACTAAAGCTAGCACGATGCTTTATATGCATGATAAAGTCACTGATAAATATAACATCACTATTAATTTAAAAAATGAACTGTTGGAATTTGAAGAAAAATATGATGTTCCTTCAATATATGTTTTCGATGAAAAAATTAATGATGATCAATATTTGTGCGGAAACATTTTAAGTGATGAAATTATGTTTCAGCATATGAATAATAAACAGCATACTGATGCCTTATCAACACATAGTAATTTTAACTTAATGAATCACGCGTTCTTTAATTTAGCATTGGATCAACATGTTATTAATGAAGCTGAAATTATTGATGTTTATGAGACAATCAATTTTAAAGATTTAGAAATTACAAAGGTTGTAAGAACTTATGAAACTATTATTGAAGAAAAGCCAGCTATCTCTAGCGTTGATCAATATATAGTGACTGGTAATTTAAATATTCAAGATAAAGTTAATATTTCTAAAGTTGATTACGATGAATTGTGTACAAAAGTTTTATTAACGAAAACTTTAAAAAAACGTCTAAATATTACTGAATAGTAAGGAGGATAAAACTATGGCAAAAAATA
>JAHZFY010000008.1:612-21876 GCA_019421105.1 bacterium | reverse complement strand
AATTATTCTAATAGAAAAATTTATGCACTTTTCATCATTTAAACGCGCGATATCATAATGTAGCGCATTTATGCGATATTTATAAACACTGACATCTAATATAGGATCGTTTAAAGAGAAAAACTTTTCACATAAATTAGCGATTTGCTTTATGAAATTATATGCTTCTTGATCAGTTAAGACTATATTTGATTTGACCCTTCCAAACTTATTATGAACGTAATAAATATTAGCCCCATTATATGAAATATCTGTTATGCTTTCATCGCTTAATAAGTCTTTTAAAAAGCTATTTTCAATATATGAAACTATTTTATTTTTATCCATTTAAAGTATTATCCTTTATTTCATAAAACATGGTTTTTTTATAATTAAACAAATTCATTATTTTGCAATTTAAAGTAATTTTTACACCGCTACAATAAGGGCTTTTGCAAACATAGTCAGTATCTAAATCATAGTAAAAGTATTCTACTTGATAGTTATAAACATATCTTTTTAAATCCTTGCTTAGATAACTTTCCACGTTCTTTTTTAATGCTTCTTTATCAAAATAAGCAATGAAAGTTTTATTATCTTCTTGAAGCAATGGAATACTATTTTCCAATATTTGGATAGGCATATTTATGAAAGTTTTATTTACACCTCCAATTTGATAGGTCAAGCTAAAAGCTTGAAATACATATAACGCTATTAATAATGATATAAAAATATTAACCATTAAATATCCCTCCTGTTATACAAAAATCCGAATTATCACAAGACCCAATAAGGTTGTTTTCAAAAGTAAGTTTACTATTTAGATATACATCTGTTTTAAGATGCCCATAACCATTGAATTCAATTCTTATCAACGTATTGTCTAGCTTATCTTTTTTATTGATTGGAAAATAAAAATATTTGGTTTGTAAAAAATTATTTCTTGGAATCAATGACATCTGCATCGTTTTAGGATTTACATACATGTAATTTTTAAAAGTTAAATAAAATGTGCTTCGATTTTTATTAAATTTTAAGGGTATGTATTTATTTGTTCCACTTCCAAGATATTCAAATACATTTCTTGGGTCATGTATTTTTAAAATTGCTTCATCATATATCAAGGTGCTGTCTTTTTTTAGTAATTTATAATTTGATAAATCCAAACGATAATAGGCACTTTCTTTATGAATTTTAGGAAACATGAATTTGGTTTTATCATCATAATATATTGCATTATTATTTGTTATTTTTCCTACATAGTATGTTTTATCGTAATTGCCAAATTTTAAATCTGAAATATTTTGGCTTTGATTCATGTTTAAAAGCAATTTCATTTCAGCGCTTGAATAAGAAATATGATCGACAACATTGATTAATTGGAATTTGATTATGTTTTCTGATTCAGTCAAATAGTTTGTGTTAAGTTTTACTTTATAATGTCTCGTCGTTATTAAATATTCTTCAAAATTTGAAGAAAATATCAATGAATCTGAAATTAATTCATTATCAATCAAAACATGTAATGACATTTTAAACACGGTTGGAAGATTACTAGTAACATATACGTCAATATAAGCAATTTCATTTTTTTGATAAGGACCGATATTATCAGTTGAAATACTAAAATATGGATAAGCAAATACATTGAAATTAATGAATGTGGAAATTAATATCAATAATCTTTTTATCAAATTCATAAATATGCCTTCACATTACTATTAGGCAAATAAGGTTTTATTTTTCTAATTTTTTTAAAATAAATTGATAAAAAAACATTAACATTTATAATTAAAATATGATTATTTTATGTGGACCTTCTGCCTCAGGAAAAACTGAAGTTGCAAAAATGCTGCATTCTAAATATGGCATTGTAAAAATGATTACAACAACGACTAGATCCATGAGGGTAAATGAGATAAATGGTAGAGACTACTTTTTTGTCACAAAAGAAGAATTTTTAAATCGTCTAAATAATAATAAATTCGTTGAACATACCTTTTATAATGGTAATTACTATGGATCTGGAATAGATCAAATCGGTCCAAATAAATGTATTGTAGTTGATCCAAAAGGACTTGCTGCCTTCCAAACTTTAAACAATCCAAAAATTAAAACCTTCTTTTTAATCTCAGAAGAAGATACAAGGTTTGAAAGAATGATAAGACGCGGAGATAAAAAAGAAGACGCTATTGCAAGAATATTAAAAGATCGAGATGAATTTGGATTAGATAAAATAAAAAATATCAACTGCTACGTTGATAGTCAAAATTTAACTGTTGAAGAAGTATGTGATTTTGTATTTAAAAAATACAACGAACTGACAAATTACAATAAATAATAAAGTAAAAAACACCCTATACCAATTAAAAGCAATATCGATGTTGAAATAACCACAAATAGCATTATTTTTCTATCTGTCTTGTTATTAGGGTTAAACTTAGGTTCATTTTCACCACGTGGTTCTAATTTATCTCTAGGACTTATCATATCTAAATAATAACTAAAACAAAAATGTTTATACAAGAAAAAAGTGCGGTCTCCCGCACTTTTAATTTAATGTGTTAATTAGTCTTCGTCGTTTTCTTTTTCTTCGGCGATATTTTTGAGCTCTTCAACCCAATCAGTTGTTAACACTTCGCCTTGTTCTAAATTATCTTTTTCCATGACGGTTTGGATTAAATCTTTACATCTTCTCATGGATAATTCGGAACGAACCTTAAAGACTAATGGAATATCAGCATAAATGCCTTTATGACCTGCATCTTGAACTGGCATGGTTGTATCTTCAAAATCTTTAGGATCTAATGCAAAGTATAATTTTAATGATTTGCCAGCAATAGTAATCTTTACATATGTTTTTTTATGTAATCTAAATGTATCACCAGAATTAGAAACTCTAGATTTAACACCATAAGATAAAATTTCATTTTTTAATAAATTATAATTGACATGCATTTCTTCATCAGAAGCAATCATTCGATCAATAAATGAAATTCTTTCATATACCTTTGCAGGTTTTTCTTCTTTTTCTTCTTCTACAACAGGTTTTGGTTCTTCCTTGACTGGTTCAGGAGCTGGTTCTTCAACCTTTGGTTCTTCTTTAACAGGTTCAGGCTGAACTTCTTCTTTGACTTCTTCTTCAACACAAGGAACTTCTTCTTTAACTTCTTCAACGATAGTTTCTTCAACGATCGTATCAGTAATTACTTCTTCTTTTTTTTCTTCGCAAGGTTTTGGTTCTTCAACCTTTTCTTCTTCCTTTTTTTCTTCTACAGGAGTATTGGTGCAAGGAGAGATTCCACCTTGGAAATATTGAACCACTAATGGTCCAGCAAATGTTGCACCAGTAATATTAGAATGAGAGTTGGTTGGAGTTGCATTGTTATTAGCTTTATTGTTTAATTCTGCTCTTGCAAGTTCATCTCTTACAATATCTCTAATTGCTTG
Organism: bacterium; assembly: GCA_019421105.1. Lineage (GTDB taxonomy): Bacteria > Bacillota_I > Bacilli_A > RFN20 > CAG-826 > CAJOOD01. The sequence goes on along the minus strand of JAHZFY010000008.1, from coordinate 18,447 downwards.
GGCCAAGGTCGCAGCATCAAAACCATTGTTATTGTTAGCATACTCAGGAGTTGGTTCTGGTGCAGGTTCTGGAGTTGGTTCTGGTGCAGGTTCTGCATCAGGTTCTAAGCCAGGAACAAATGTTGGAACAGGTTCAGGTTGAGGTTCTTCAAATCCAACTTTTGGTTCTTCGATTGTTGGTTCAGGAATTGAATCAGCTAATGAATTAACATCATCAATTTCTTCTGGAACAGTCATAGGTTTTTTCTTAGACATAGCAACAAAGCCAACGATTAAAAATACGATGTAGCCAATCGTTTCTAAACCAGCACATGTCAAAACTAAAATATTCATGATTAAAATTTTTGTTTCAACACCGCTAAATACTGCAAAACTATCAATATTTAAAAGTGTACCAACAGCTGGTAAAAAACCTAATATAATATAAATAAGGAAGGCTAAATAAACAGGTTTTCTTTTAGCGATTGCAACCGCAAACCAAGTAATAATGAAAACGACTGTTAGACAAAGCAATCCAAAACTAACATATTGATAAATTGTCCAATTACCAATGGTGTTAAAAGACTTAAATAAATTGACAAAATTGTCTAAAAATGCCGATAAAGCACCATTAAAATTGCCACTGATAAAAGCAAATATTAACACAGATGCAATCCACATAATAAAAGCTGCGCCCGTGATAATAGCAAAACTACCTAAAGCTTTTTTCATATTGAATCCTCCACTATCTTTTTTTATTATAATGCCAAAAACAAAAAAATACCATAAATAATGCAAATCTTGACTATTTTATTGTAAAAAAACTATTTTAAGCTATAAATTTTAAACTTTTTTTCCAATATTTCTATCTTTAAAGATCCGCTTGGTCCTTTTTCACCATCGATATCCCAATGCTTTGGTTGATCGATGAAAACTTCAACACTTTCACATTGATAGTGTTTGACTTTTTTCTTATTTAAAAGATAAGGAGATAGTCCATTAAAAGGGCCAGGGTTAGTAAAGAATAAATCTATTAATTTATCGTCATTATTGCTTTTTGGATTTATTTTAAATCCTGCAATATGCGATGAATTTAATACTAAAAGAAAACCAGTTTTAAATTGTATGATTTCATCTTCATTAAATTTTAAAGTGCCACTGATTGTTTCGTGTTTAAATAATTTTTTAACAGCTTTAAAATAATAAGCAAATTTACCTATTTTGCTTTTTGCTTTTCTTGTAACTTCTAAAGGTATATCTGCATATGATCCAACGCTTGCTGAAAAAGCAAAATAATGATTATCGCCAATCTTACAACCATCAAATGACACTATATTTCCATTTTTTATTGCTTTAATACCTTGTTTAATGCTTCTTATTTTAAAATTTTTTGCGGTATCGTTTGTGGAACCAGATGGTATCACTGCTAAAATAGGAGTTTTATTTAAGTTTGCTAATGCTTCAATGGTCATATTAAATGTGCCATCTCCACCTGCAAAAATCAAAACATCATAATCAGATGATACGTCCTTACACTTTTTTATATAATCGTCTTTTGACGTCGAGGCATATGTGTCTATTTTTTCAAAACAATCTTTGAGATTATCATTTATTAAATCGCTAATATTTTTCTTTTTATTAATTCCAGAATTTTTATTATAAATAAAAAATGCTTTCATATGTTTATTATAATTCTTTATGTTTTTTAAAAACAAGGTTATTATTAATAAGTATGTCGATTATTGTCATCATAATAATATATTTGATTTTTATTTCTTTAGGTCTACCAGACTCTTTCATTGGCTCTACTTGGCCTTCGATGGTTGAATCATTAAATATTAGTGTAGATATGCAAGGCATTTTAACTTTTACAGTTGCTATCTGCACGATTATATCGGCATTTTTAACTAATAAATTAGCTCAGTATTTAAAAACTGGTTTAATTGTAAGTGGCTCAATTGTGTTGACTGCAATTGGTTTATTATCCACTTATTTTGCACCAAATCTTTTGGTTTTATTTTTTTGTATGATTCCACTTGGCTTAGGAGCGGGCGCTATTGATACGACACTAAATAATTTTGTTGCCATCAACTATAAATCAATACATTTAAATTGGCTTCACGCTGCTTGGGGTATTGGAGCTTCTGCTTCTCCGATGATTATTTCTATTTTTTTAACAGATGTTAATGGATGGCGAATGGGAGCGTTAGTATTAGGAATTATACAGGCTACAATATTTTTAATTTCACTAATTAATATTCCTTTATATGATAAGATTACCAATTCGATATCTAGAGATGAAACAAAACAAATTGAAGATACAACTAAATTAGGATTTTTTAAAAGCTTTACCATCAAAGGCGTCCTATTTGCGATTGTAGCCTTTTTTGCCTACATTGCCATTGAACAAACTTTAGGATTGTGGTTTGCTTCAATGAGCGTTTATGAATACGGCGTAAAAAATGCGATAGCGTCACAATGGACATCGTTATTTTACTTTGGAATAGTTATCGGAAGAATTATATCAGGTTTAATCTCTTTAAAAGTTAGCGATAAAAACATCATAAGAGTGTCTGAAGGGTTGCTTTTGATATCGATGATCATGATGATGCTTGGAATTAAAGAAATATTACCTTATTCATTATTTATCGCTGGATTTTCATGCGGACCAATATATCCATGCATTATCCACGCTACACCAGATAGATTCACTAAACAACTATCGATGAGCGTTATGTCGATACAAGTTGGCTGTGCTTACATAGCTAATATTACCATCGCACCTTTATTTGGAATCATTGCAAAAGCCACTTCTTTTTTAATTTTGCCGTATGTTTTGCTAGGTTTTATTTTAATTATGGTGTTGGGTAATGAAATCGTATTAATTAAAACGAAAAATAAAAATAATTTATTAAAGGATTAAGCATTATTTCTTTCATCATAGAAAAAATCTTCACTATATGGCAAAAGTTTATATTTTTTCTTTTTGAGAGTTTCTGCTAAATTATATAGTTCATCTTGTGAAACAAAATTTAAATATTCATCTTTATATCCATTTTTTAAAAACATAGAGAATATGATGATATATTCCTTTTCAACATCATTGACCAAGATGACATATTGTTCTTCTTTATCATCACAATATTCTCCAACTACAGCATAATATCCTTTCCAATTATCTATAGTTTTAAGTATGTGATCAAAATTTTTAAATTCATCTCTGTATTGTTCAACATCAATTTTTTCATTAGGGTCATAAGAATCAATAAAAGATAGTCCATCTAAAGACCATGACATAGCATCGATAATAAATTGCTTAATCGAGGTGTTTTTTTCTTCTAAGATTAAATCAAATCCTCCATTAATAATGTAGTTGTATTTACATATCCATGACGCTAATTTTTCTTTGCTCCATTCATTTGATGCAAATTTTTTAAAAGCACCTACAATCGTATCAACATTATAATATTTTTCAAAAGCGCATTCTGAATCGTATTTTATGTCATCTTGAGATAAACTTAAATCATCATCGCTAGGATTTAAATTGCAATATCTATTGATGATATCAAAATCTGGTTGATACTTTATTGGTTGAATATTGTTTTCTTTGCAAATTGAAATAATCTTTTCTTGAAGTACATCAGCGTAATCTGTACGTTCTAAAAGTTTTTCTATTGGCATTAAAATTCCAAATTTATTTTCTAATTTTTGTTTTGTTAAACCTAATCTTTCACAAATCATATTAAAAGTAGCTAAATAATTTATAACCATAATATTTCTCCATATAATTTAAAATCTTTGTAGTTATTGTAACACATTATATATATTTGTCATCAATAAAAAAACTCGGACTGAACCAAGTTTATTATTAATGTGGTGACCCCACCGGGGGTCGAACCCGGGATTAGACCTTGAGAGGGTCTCGTCTTGACCGCTTGACCATGGGGCCATAAAGGCGTAAAACGCCTTTTTATAATGCTTTAATAACTTTTTCGATACGACGTGTTGTTTCGTTTTTACCAAGAACTTTCATGACATAATATAAGTTTGGAGCATTTTTTCTTCCTGTTAAAGAAATTCTTAACATTTCCGCGATATCTCCAACATGCCCTTTATAAAGTTCTTTATTAGCTTTATATATTTTGTTATTAGGAGCAAAACCTTGTTCTTCTCCAATTTGTTTCATTTGAGCAAACCATTCTTCGTTGGTTTTATTTTCTGCATCTAAAACCAATAGCTTTTCAAGAGTGGATTTAATGACTTCTTTATCGATATTAGGATTAAAGCCATCAACATTGAAATTATTGTCATAAATTTCATGATAAAAGAATCCAATAGAATCTAAAATTCCACCGAATTTATAGTAATCTTTACGTGGATTTTCCACTTCTCTTTCAATATTGATTATATCCATGAAATAATCGTGATTTAAATTGATGTAATGAAGTAATCTTTCATCGTGTTTTTTAGCATAATCTAAAGCCATTTCAAGCATTTGATGTTTATTCTTTTTAGATAATATTTCTCTTGCAAAGAATTGAAGCTTAACAATGTCAAATAAAGCACCATCAAGACTCATTTTGTCAAACGAGAACACAAAATCGTTCATATTTTCAAACTTATTAGCCAATATCCATTCTTCAAAATTAGAGTTAGCAATCGTCATTAAATACATCAATAAAGCTTCGCTAGGATAACCATCATCTAAAAAGTATGAAACTGCGGCTTCATCATCTTTTCTTTTAGATAATTTTCTTTTATTACCATTTTCGTCGATTTTCATGATGACAGGGACATGAGCGTATTTAGGTGCTTCCCAACCCATAGCTTCAAATAATTGAATATGAATAGGTAAAGACGAAATCCATTCCTCACCACGAATAACAATTGTAGTTCTCATAAAATGATCATCGCAAATGTGAGCGAAATGATATGTAGGTAGTCCATCAGATTTATAAATGACAATATCTTGATCGTTTTCCGCAATCGCAAAAGTGCCATGGATTAAATCAGTAACCTTGATTTTGTTATTGTGATTACCATTTGATCTAAAGCGAATAACAAAAGGCTTACCTGCTTTGATTAATTCATATGATTCATCGATAGTTAAATTTCTACATTTTGCAAAAGGACCATAATATCCAGGTAAAATTTTATTGGCTTCTTGAGCTTGGCGTAATTCATCGATGTCTTGTTGAGTACAAAAACATGGATAAGCCAATCCTTTTTCTAATAGATATTTGATGCAAACTTTATATATGTCCGCGCGTTTTGATTGAATATATGGACCATATTCACCAACTTCGTGGTCACCCATATATCCTTCATCAGGAACGATATTAAATTGCTTCATTTCATTTAAAAGTCTTAAACCAGATCCTTGGATTTCTCTTTTTGTATCTGTATCTTCTAAACGGATATAAAATACACCATTGCTTTGATTTGCTAACTTTTGACAAATCATAGATGTAAACAAAGACCCTGTATGTAAAAATCCAGTTGGAGAAGGTGCAAAACGAGTAACTTCGCTTCCTTGATTTAAATTTCTTTTAGGAAATCTATTTTCTAGATCTTCAATAGTTTGAGTTACATCTGGAAATATTAATTGAGCAAGTTCTTTGTTAGTCATTTTTTTCTCCTTTTTAATTTTTTTGTTGCAAGTTTATAAAGTAATGTTATAATAAATGACGCTGAATTCATGCAGGTGTAGTTCAGTGGTAGAACACTACCTTGCCAAGGTAGTTATGCGAGTTCGATTCTCGTCACCTGCTCCATTCAATCGCAACACTGATTATATCAGTGTTTTTTATTTTTTCAATAACTTATCCTAAATAAGTTATTCATCTTTTTGCTCTTTTACATCAGCATCCACAATTTTGTTTTCTTCAGTTGGATTAGAATTAGATTTGTCTTCATTATTTTGTTTATTTTCATTTTCGCGCATTTGTTTATTTAATGCATCCATTTGAGAATTTAATGAATTCAATTGAGCATTTAAGACTTCTTCCATTTTTCTTTGGAATAAAATTGGAGCGTTTGCAAAGTCTTTTTCATGATTTAAATAAATACTCTCTAAATTATTGATGAAGACTGGGAAGTAAAAAATCATAAATCCAAAACCAATAATCAAGGCAATGATATTAGCGAATAAATAATTATACTCAAAATAAAAACTCAATACTGCCCCTAATGAATATCCGATGGCAAATAAAACATAGATTGGCCAATTTAAACCCCAATATTCTTTAATTAAACTCTTTCTTATCGAGTTTTTACCTTCTGCATAAATTCTATTTACAAAAACTGGATTAAGATTTGGATTTTGAATTTTAAAATAGGTTGAAAAAGAATTAAATGTTGAGGATAAGAAAAACATCATAGCGCCAAGACCATATCCTGGAAGATATGAAATATACGCCACTAAAATAAAGTTTTTATCTTCTTGAATAAGCTTTAATGCAGCTTCTAATTCATTGTTATTAATAAGACTATATAAATCATTGATGGTATTTGCAAAATTTGGATCGATGCTTTCAACGATTGGAATAGATATCGCCCCAAAAATTAAAGTGACACCATAGCTGACCAGCAAAGCAAATAATGCGGATAAAATAAATTTAAAAACACCCCTATAAAAATTAGAGAAATACAATTTAAAAAATCTAAAAAAGAGCGTCCCATTAGGATTGACATTTTGCCTCAATCCAAAATGTGTAACTTGAATAGCAAATAAAATAGGCATAAGGATGAATGGAAAGACAAACCATGTGCCTAAATTAAAACTGCCACCAAAACTAGAATTCATTCCGATTAGGTCGCATGAAAATGTCAATGCAATCATCATTATCGCGATTAAAGATAAAGTTATTGAATACAACGCATTCTTTTTAAGATTATCTATAGAATTTTTAAATACTTCTTTTAGCATGTCTACTTTTTCCTTTTCTGTTCATTTTGTCTAATTCTTTAACAACTTTTTGTAATTCATCTTGATTAATATCAGGAATATCTCTTGATTCTATGGCTCTGATTAATTTAGAAAATTTATTAGATTGAATCAAATAAAACTGACTAGAAGTTTGTTCTACGCTTATCGCACAATCATCGTTTACAAGCGATATACCTATCATCATAGATTCATCGATATTTGTTATCATGGAAAGGCGCTTAATCAATGATTTAGAGTATTGAATTGGGTTATCGATATAACATCTTTTAGCGCTATCGCCTTGTATCAAAATTAAAGACTTATCATTTTCGTTTCCAACAATAGAACCTCTATAGTAAAAATCATTGATGATGTAAAAATATTTTTCACCGCACATAATATGATCTATTTTTGCAAATTTATTATCTTCATAAGCAAACAAAAAATCATTTAATAAAAAATAATCGCCGTATAAAGTTACCTTGTAAATTTTTGAACCATAAATATCTTTGAATTTGGTTTTTTCAATTTTTCTTAAAATTGGCTTATATAAAAGGACGCCAGCAATCAAGATAACAATGATTGGAACGATGATAATAAATGCAATTTGCAAAGTATCTAATAAAATCATGCAGCCTCCTAAATTAATAGATTAAAACTAAAAATTAATCAAAAATTGTATCGCCACTAATCGCAGCAAATACCATTCTTCTCATTTCATCTCTTGAAACTTTTTTTACATCGTAAGGAATATTATTGACATCAAACCATTTGACTTCATCGGTTTCATATTCGTGTTCATGAAGTTCACCAATTATCTTTCCTAAAAATACAACGACATATTCAGGGACGCTGACTGGTTGTTTAAAAGGTGTGCGATTCATGATACCAATTAGTCGAACAATCTCAACATCTGCCCCTGCTTCTTGCATGCACTCATTTTTAGCTGCTTGAGTTGGTGAATCATATAAATCACACCACCCTCCAGGAAAAGAATACGTTTGGCTTTTAGCTTCTTTTACCATTAAAACTTTTGTTTTATCTTCATTTAATAAAATAGTTCTAACAGAGATGTTAGGTGTTGGATAGATATTTCTTTCAAAGTAATTATTTCTATCGAATTCTACTTCATTGAATTTTTTCATGAATTCTAATGATAAATCATTAATTTCCTTATAGTTTGAAATTGCGTATGGATCTTTTGAAAAGACTAGACCAATCTTGGCTATCGATTGAATTTTTAAAATGTAATCATATATTTCTTTTGAGTTCATAAAATAATTATATTATGTTTTGTAAATAATGATAACTAAAAGTTATAATATTGATATGGCAACAAAAGAATTAGTCATTTTATTGACCTGCATTGGAGTATTTATAATCGGTGTATTCTTTTTTATTTTAACTGGAGTTTTTAAAGTGAAAAAAGGACACGCAATCATCATAGAAAAAGTAAAAACATACTATGGTACTTATGAATCTGGCTGGTATTGGTTTTGGCCTTTTTTATATCAAAGAGTTGGCTATTATAATTTAACTCCAACAAAAAATATTACATTAAAAAATGGCAGACACGCTGAAATCAAATATAAAATCTTTGATGTAAAATTATATCATTATTCAAAAATTACAGTTGAAGCTTTTATTAATAAAATAACCTTAGAACAAGTGGTTGTTAATTTAGAATTTTTAAAATCGAATTTAAAACAAATCGGTGTTGAATTAATAAGTATTAGACCAATTGATTAGAGTCGATTTGGGCTATTAATTTAGCGACAATATTAGCGTATTTACGGCATGTGTCGATATCTTTTGCTTCCACCATTACCCTTATTAGTTGTTCTGTCCCAGATGGACGCACAAGCAATCGACCATTATCTTTTAGTTCGTCATCAATATTTTTACAAAGTTCAATCAATCTAGAGTCGTTGCATATTTTAGATTTATTGTTCACTCTTACATTATTTAAAACCTGTGGGTATGTGAGCATCATATTTTTTAATTCAGATGAGGTGATATTAAAATAATCCATGATGTTTAATAATTTAACAGTGCTTATCAATCCACACCCTGTATTTAAATCGCTATAAAAAATCACATGTCCTGATTGTTCTCCGCCTAAAACTAAATTGTTTTCTTTTAGACCACTTTGAACATATTTATCGCCAACATCGACAACCAAAACATCAATGCTTTTATCCTTTAGATATTTTTTTAAGCCTAAATTAGACATTGGGGTAATAACCACTTTATTATTTTCTAATTTATTAATGACTTTTAAATATGTCGCGCTAGCAGCGATGACATTATCACCATCAATTATTTCTCCACAATCGCTCACAGCAATCAATCTATCAGCGTCACCATCAAACGCAAAACCTATATCATAATTTCCAATTTTCATGGCTTTTAATAAATTATTAATATGAGTTGAACCACAATCTAAATTGATGTCAGTACCATCGAACTTAGAATTAATTATCGTAGCATCAAGCTTTAAAATTTTGTTAAAAAATTGATTGGCAACAACGCTAGCGCTACCTCTAGCACAATCAACGAGAACTTTATATTTTTTCTTAAACGTCTTCTTTTTTGCAACGTAATTTAAATATTCATTAATAAGTTTACTTGAATCGTGAAGTTTAAGAGTTTTATCATAATCAAAAATAGGTAAATAATCTTCACTAGAATCTATATATTTTTCGATTAGTTCTTCTACATCAGAAGATAATTTTTCACCTGTAGATGCAAAAACTTTAATTCCATTATCAAAAAAAGGATTATGGGAAGCGGATATCATAATTCCGAAATCAAAATCATAATTTTCAACAAAATAAGAGATGCTAGGAGTGGTTGTTATGCCAACATCATAAACATCCGCCCCGCTTTTTAATAATCCCTCTATTATCGATTGATTTATTCTTTTTCCGCTAAGTCTAGTATCTCTTCCAATGACGATTTTATTGCACTTTAAATATTGTCCAATAAACCTACCAAGGCGATAGCAAAGCTCGTTTTTTATAAAATTATTGGCATCACCTCTAATGCCATCAGTTCCAAAATATTTACCCATCTATTTTTTCTCTTCGACATTAAAAGACATATAATTTTCAAATACTCTTAAAAAATTATCGCTTGAAACGCTTTCTAATTGACCATTGATTGCAAAAGAAATCCTTCCTGTTTCCTCGCTGACAACAACAGTGACAGCATCGCATACTTCACTAATGCCGATAGCGGCACGATGTCTAGAACCATATTTTCCTGTAAACGCTTTTGTTGAAGGTGTGAAAAATACTGAAGCAGAAACAATAGTGTTTCCATGGATTATGACCGCACCATCATGCAATCTTGTACCAGGATAAAAAATAGTCATCAATAATTCTTGAGATACAGGTGCGTCAACTGGAACACCATTTTTACAAAAATCAGATAAAGAATTAGATTTTTCAAATGTCATAATCGCCCCAATTTTAACTTTTGATAAAGCTTTTACAGTAGATTCAATAACTTGATAGGTGGCGTGACGATCAAATATTTTTTCAACTTGTCTTTTGTTCATTTTTACAGTGGCTCTTTTAAATGGGTTGGCAATAAAGTGACGTAAATCACCAAGATTTGCAAACATCATAACTGTTATTAAAGCAGCGCTTACACAAGAAATAAGAATAAAAGAAGTATTCAATTGGAATAGGTAAGTAAAAATAGATAAGAAGTACATGATGGAAACTAAAATGAAACCAACTTTTCTTTTTATGACCATTAAAAAGATTAAAAATACCAATGCATAAATCACTGTTAATAAAACGATGTCTAAGATAATATTACCAACTCCGATAGTTGGATTTTGCCACAAAAAACTCATAAGATTTCCTCTTAATATAGTTAGTTTATCAAATTATTTAACATAAGTTAATCATGTTTTATCTTTTTATATAGAAAAAAAGCATTTTTTGAATAATTAGTCGATTTTTACAAAGTTTATAGACTCTTTTTTTAATGTTTTTTTAAAGGAAGCAGAATGTTTTTTTAAATATTCATCTATGGCTAAAGATCCTTTAGTGTTTAATTGAACATATAATTTATCGTCTTTGGGATTATATTTGTACTGTAAATAATTCAGCCTAATCAAATGGGTGATTCTATTTGCTATCCTTTTAGAATTTATTGAGATGCTGCTAGAAAATGTTAAACATTCAATATAGTTTATAGTTTCTTCATCTTTAATCCCTTTTAAGATTTTATAAATACCAAAAGAATTTGGATAAATCATTTTTTTGTTTAAATATTCAACAGTGAACAATATTTTATAATCTTGTTTTTTTAAAAGCGATTCCTTTTCCATATTTTAACTATAACAAAAATTGATATACGGCTATAACATTTTTAATTTATAATTGTATTGTTAGAAAGGAAATTTATTATGCCTACACCACACATTAACGCAAAAGAAGGCGCTTTTGCAAAAGTCGTTTTAATGCCTGGCGATCCTTTAAGAGCAAAATGGATTGCAGAAAACTTTTTACATGACTATGAATTAGTCACAAATGTCAGGGGGATATTAGGTTATACCGGTTATACAAAAAATAACAAGAAAATATCTGTTATGGCTTCAGGTATGGGAATTCCATCAATCGGTATTTATTCTCATGAATTATATGAACACTACGGAGTTGAATTAATCATCCGTGTTGGTACATGTGGAGCTTATCAAGAAGAAATTCAATTAGGAGATGTTTTAGTGTGCACTACTGCATCAACTGACTCAAACTGGGGACAACAATATGGTGTCCATTGCTATTCGGCAGGATGCGATTTTGAAGCAGCGATGGCAGCGTATAATGTTTTAGCCAAAAAAGGATTACCAAAAAGATGCGGTCCAATTCTTTCTGCAGATGTATTCTATGATGAAGATAAAGATACATGGAAAAGATGGGCTAAATTAGGTGTCATGGGTGTTGAAATGGAATCTTATGGATTATATTGCAACGCCATGAGATTAAAAAAACGCGCCCTATGCTTATTGACAGTAACTGATCATTTTGTAAGACCAGAACATATGACTTCTGATGAAAGATTAAATGGTTTAGGCAAGATGATTGAAGTTGCAATCGAAACTGCTGAACAATTCTAAAGATACGTTTAAAAATTAAAAGCGATGTTTATGCATCGCTTTTTTATTTTAGATAATTTATGGCGCCCCAAGTAGGAATCGAACCCACAACCCTCAGATTCGAAGTCTGATACTCTATCCAGTTGAGCTATTGGGGCATGTTAAACATTATAATCTATATCATAATAAAATGTAATTGATTGTGTTATTCTTTTAATCATTGTATTTTTTTGTTAAAATACAAGCGTATGAAAACTTATGATGTAAATAAAAATTTGGTTACCCTGTCAAATTCTATACTTAAAAGATTTAATGTAAACACCTACCACGAGTCAATAAAAGAAATCGATGATGTTTTAAAAAATCATAAAAAAATTGTCGTCTTTTTATTTGATGGTATGGGAAAAGCTTTGCTAAATAAACATAGCGATGTGGCAAAAGATCTTTTAGACCATTCTTTTTTGACGATAACCTCAGTTAATCCACCGACAACCGTCGCGGCAACTACAGCTTTTTTAAGCGCTAGATATCCAATAGAAACAGGATGGTTAGGTTGGAGTTTATCCTTTAAAAACTTAAATAGACTTGTCGATGTTTTCCCTAACAAAGATTCAATTACTGGAGAAGAAATCGAGGGTCCTAATATCATGAATGAATATGCACCTTATGAAAATATCATTCAATTGATAAATAAAAAGCATAATAAAGAAATTGCTTTCCAATTGATGGAAAAACCAATCTTTGAAGATGGACCAGAAAATATCGAAGATGGTTTTAGATTGGTTAAAGAAAAATTAGATTCAGTTGAAGAAGGATTCGCATATTGTTATATCACCGCTCCAGATCATAATTGTCATGAATTTGGTATCGATCATGAAAATATTAAACAAGATATAAAAAGAATCAATGATGGATTAAGCAAATTCGCCAGCGAAAATAAGGATGTTTTATGCATCGCGATTGCTGATCACGGCCATATAAATATTAAACCAGTTTTTTTAGATGATTACCCTGATTTAACATCGCTATTAAAAGAACCGATGTCTTTAGAAGGAAGAAACCCTTCTTTTAAAATTAAAGATGGGCAAGAAAAACTATTTAAAGAGTTATTTAAAAAACATTTCAAAGATAGTTACGAATTATTTAGCAAGCAAGAAATTTTAGATATGAACTTCTTTGGAAAAGGAACCCCTAAACAATTAGCTATAGATTTTATAGGTGATTTTGTAGGTGTGTGCAATGATAATACATTGCTTTTAAGAAATCGAGAATTTGATTTTTTCAAAGGTCATCATGCTGGTGGCACCAAAGAAGAATTAGAAATAAATGTCATTATGTTTAATGCATAGAGGTAAATATGAAATACAAAGCACTTTTTATTGATTTAGATGGAACCATTTTAAATACGTTACAAGACATCAGTTATGCGGTTAATTATTCATTAACAAGACATAACCTAGCTAATAAAACCGACGAACAAATTAGATCTTATTTAGGAAAGGGATCGGATTATTTAATCAAACGTGCCATTGATGATGTTGACGATGTTATATTATTTAAATCTGTTTATGACGTATATAAACATTACTATTTAAATAACTTTGCTACGTATACAAAACCATATGATAAGGCATTAGATGTTTTATTAGACTTTAAAAAGCAAGGTGGTAAAATCGCTTTGATTTCAAATAAACCGCAAGACATTGCTATTAAATTATTGGATAAATTTTTTCCAGGTGTTTTTGATGTCATCTATGGACAAATGCCACACATCAAAACTAAACCTGATTCTGAATCATTGCTTTTAGCAATGAAAGACTTAAATTTGCACGATAAAAAAGATATTTTATACGTCGGTGATTCATTAGTGGATTATCAAACCGCTACAAACATGGATTTAGACGTTGTTTTATGCTTGTATGGTTTTGAAGATAAAGAAAAATTAATAGCAACCAAAGCAAATTGTATCGCAAGCATCGATGAGCTTAGGAGATTTTATTAATGAACGTTTTATTTTTCTTATTACCAAAAGGTAAATGTGCTTATATCGAAGATGATTTTACCTTAAGACAAACCTTAGAAAAAATGGAATATCACCACTACGCTTCCATTCCTTTATTAAATAAAGAAGGAAAATACATCGGCACTGTTTCTGAAGGTGATTTATTATGGTTCATCAAAGATAGAAATTTATCTATTTTTGATAGCGAAAAAATATCAATAAAAGAAGTAAAAAGACTAAAAGATATCAAAGCTATTTCAATCAATAATGATATCGATGATTTAGTCAATTTAATTTTGATTCAAAATTTTGTCCCAATCGTTGATGATGAAGGTACATTTATTGGTATCGTTAGAAGAAGTAGCGTCATCAATTATTTAGTAAAACAAGTTAATGCTTCATCACATTAATGGAGCAAAAATTCTTAATATAGCCCAAAACATTCTTTTAAATATATTAGTGTGTTTAAAGTCTTCATATGTCCATTCTTTTGAAATAGCAGTGGAATTTTCAAAGTCTTTTTTCATGTCGCTAATACAAGAACAATTATATAAAAATACCCCACATTCTAAATGTAAAAATAAAGAACGATAATCTAAATTGGCCGTGCCAACAGTGCCTATAATATCATCGCATATAAACATTTTAGAATGGACAAATCCAGGAGTGTATTCAAATATTTTCACCCCTGCTTCTAAAAGATTTTTATAATAGCTTCTCGTCACGGAAAAAACCATTTTTTTATCAGGGATAGCAGGAGTCAACAAGACGACATTTACTCCTTGTTTTGCTGAAATTTTTAAAGCGTTTTCTAACTCAGGAGATAAAATTAAATATGGGGTTGTAATATATACGTATTTTTTAGCTCTCATCAATATGTTGATATAAACAGTTTCACTAACTGCTTAATAATCAAAAGGATAATCGGTATAAGGTTGAATAAATCCTTTGGTTTTTGGAATAAAACCTAGTTCAGAAGAATACTTGCTATAATGAAATTCATTAAAATTTTCAACGATACCATAACAAAAATCCCACATGCTTAAAAACATGGTGGTCATGCCCCATACCGCTTCACCTTTTAACATGATTGCGTTATCTTTCCAATGACCGAAACGGACTTTTAAATTGACGTATTCATCAGCGATGTTAATGCCACCAGTAAAACCAGTATGGCCATCGATAATGAGCAATTTTCTATGGTCTCTATTGTTCATTTTAATGTCGAGCAAAGGTTTGAATCGATTATAAGATACACACTTGATATTGCATTCTTCCATCATAGATGGGAAATTAGAAGGAATAGTCGTAATCGAGCCAAAATCATCATACATGATTCTAACATCCACGCCTTCTTTTGCTTTTTGTTCTAATATGGTAATAAAAGAATCGAGCATTTTTCCTTCGCTCAATATGAAATATTCAACAAAAATATAATGTTTGGCTTTTTTTAACTCCTCTAGCATAATTGGCCAAGCATTATCGCCTAATGGAAAATAATCCGCTTTTGTATCGCCAAACAAAGGTGTTCCACTGACATGATATATGTATTGAGCCATCTTTGCGATATCAGCATCAATCGTTTCAATATAAGCAATCGCTTTTGTATCATAAGTAGCGTTTTGAAGAGATTGAATAATTGGTTTAATCTTTTTTTGCTGTCTTTTGGTGAATTTTTTATTGCCAAATAAAGCGTATGCAATCACCCCTAAACTAGGTATAGCGCCAATAAAAAATAACCAAGTTAATTTATACGCTACATTTCCTTTAGAAGATACAACATAAAGCATAGCAATGATGCCTAATAATTCAAAAGCAAAATAAAGGGCGATATTTAATTGCCAGCTGATATTTGTAAAACTATAGATAATAACCATTAAAAAGGCTAATTCGCACAGCAAAACCAATGCTGTCCAAAATAACCTTGATGTTAAAAATCTAAATAACTTTCTCATTTTTAATAATCGATTTCAAAATACTTATCAAATATAGATTCAATATTTCCTTCATCACAAGCTTTAGCTAGCTTTTGATCGATAGGAATACGACCTAAGATAGGCAAATCATATTCTTTTGCAACGTTTTCTAATTTTGAGTGTCCAAAAAGTTCAAATTTTTCATTGCAATTAGGGCAAACAACATAAGACATATTTTCGACGAGCCCTAATACTTTTACATTCATTTGATTAGCCATTTTAATAGCTTTTCCAACGATCATAGACACTAAGTCTTGAGGTGTGGTGACAATGATTATGCCATCGACTTTAGTGCTTTGGAAAACTGTTAAAGATACATCGCCAGTTCCAGGTGTCATATCAACAAACATATAGTCGACTTCACCATAAGCCACATCAGTATAAAACTGTTTGACCATCGATGAAATCAAAGCACCTCTCCAAATGATTGGATCATCTTCATTTTCTAATAAAAGATTTGAAGAAACGATTTGTATTCCGTTTTTTGTTACGCTTGGATAGATGCATTCTCCATCGCCTTCTAAAGCATCGCTTACTCCAAAACATTTTGGAATGGATGGTCCCGTAATATCAGCATCTAAAATAGCGACTTTTTTGCATTCGTGCATCTTGCTGACAGCAAGTAAAGAAGTAACTAAAGATTTACCTACTCCACCTTTGCCAGAAACAACACCGATAATTTTTTTAATATTTGATTTTTTGTTTGGTTCTAATAATAAAGATTTAGGGTCGCGAGACGCACAATTTTCTTGGCAATGTTCGCAATCATGATTACAATCGGACATAATATTTACCTCCTAAATAAATATGAACATTTATTATTATAAATAATTTTTATCATTATTAAACAATTTTGCAATATTAGAACAGTGAGAATACACTCTTTGATAGTCGCTAACAATATCACTAAATACTAAATTGATGTAATCCACTTGATTAGAACTAGAATTTTCAATTTCTTTATAATATTCATCCAATATGCTTTCGGCTTGTAAAATATATTCTCTTCTTATTTCAATTATTTGCAATGCCGTTTGTTTATCTTCTTTTACGTATGTATCATAAGTCATATTAATCAACTTGATACTCAATTCATTTAAAGCTGTAATCTTCTTAAAGATAGGGTCATTGAATTTTATTTTCCTTTCATGAGCGTTTTCAAAAAAGGTAATCAAATTTTCCCCATAATCACCTAGTCTTTCAATATCTTTGCATCCTCTTAAAACATAGGAGAATAATTTTAAATCAGAATCGCTTAAATCACCTTTATTTGCTAATAGTAAATATTCATTTAATTTTCGGTCGATTTTATCGATAGAGCTTTCTAAATCATGAATGTATTCACCATCATTTTGGTTAGGTTTTTTCATATAATTATTTAAAGTATCAAACATCCTAATGACATAACTAAACATAACATCCACTTGTTCTTTGGCAATTTGAATGCCAGTAGAAGGAAATTCCTTCATTGCTTTTGTATCCAATTCTTTTATGATGATCTCTTGATGTTTTTCATCATCGCCCTTGATAATTAAACGGCAAAGTTTATTGACAGGTTTTAATAATGGCAAGAAAATCATCGCAGTAGTTATATTAAAAATTAAATGGCATAAAGAAATTTGTAATTTTGGATCGATGCTCCATGAAGATGATGATAATAAAAATCCTTTAAAAGCATATATCAATCCCATGAATAATAATGATCCAGTAACGTTAAATAAAACGTGGAACAAGGCAACTCTTTTAGAATCTTTATTTCCTCCAATCGCTGCCAATATAACATCGATAGTTGTTCCAATATTAGCTCCTAAAATGATAGGAATAATCCCAAATAAAG
>JAHZFY010000008.1:0-602 GCA_019421105.1 bacterium | reverse complement strand
CCTTGCAAAACGCCAATAACTGCGGAACTTGATTGGAAAATTGCACTGCTTAAAGTACCGACTAATAAGCCCAACCAAGGTTGATTATTTAAACTTTTAAACACATCGCTAAACCATGGCTCAGACGCTAAGGATTTTAAATTCATATCGATGAGCCATAAACCAAAAAAGATAGAACCTAAAGCAAAACAAATATCACCAGCGTTAACCCATTTATTTCTAGTGGTAAGCAATAAAATTATCGAACCAACAAATAAAATAAGTGGCATGTATTCTAAAACAGGAATAGATATGATAAAAGCGGTAATTGTCGTTCCAATATTAGCCCCGATTATAATTCCTGCTGCTTCAATAAATGTTAAAATGCCTGCTCTTACTAAACCAACAGTTAAAGCTGTAGTGCCTGAACTAGATTGAATGATCGTCGTAAAAATAGTTCCAGTTAATAAACCTTTTAATGGGTTATTAGAACATTTAGATAAGACCTTTTTTAATTTATTGCCAGCGATTCTTTTTAAAGTTTTGCTCAACGAAACAATACCAAACAAAAATAAACCAAGGCCGCCTAATGTAAATGTCCAAAATTGTACCTGTGTATAATC
>JAHZFY010000079.1:1306-5121 GCA_019421105.1 bacterium | reverse complement strand
GGAATCTAACTCTTAGTGCTTCTTTATAAATGGTCCGAATTAATCAAACACGTTCCATCATTGTGCTCTTTTTTATTTAATTACGTTAATTTTTTGTTAAAAAATCAAGAATAAATTCTTGTTAAAAAATGAAAAAGATTTTAGTTGAAATATACGGTTGGCTAGATAATATATTTTCATATGAAGATAAATTTTAATGGTATTTTTGTTTTGTTATTAGCATCTAGTGCACTAGCTGCTTGTAATGGAGCGTCTAATGAAAAAAGACAAGTTAGCATTGATTCTGAGGAGGTTAGATATATAGGAAGATATGCTAAAACAACAAAAGAAAACATCGACATGATGCTGTTTTCAAATTCTTGCTCTGGCTTTGAAATCGGAGTAGATGTCGATAATAGTTCAAATAAATTAACATACAAATTATATGGTGAGAATGTATCACAATATAATGAACAATATTTCAATGTGTATATTGATGATGTTTTTGTTAAGAAATATTCCATTTCTAACGAGACAAAAGAATTTGTTATTTTTGAAAATATTGAAGTTGGTAAACACACTATAAGATTAAACAAATTAAATGAAACCCAATTTTCTAAAATGGCATTAGTTTCTATCGACAGTGAAGGCTTGAGTTTTTATAAAACCGAAAGCAAAGAAAAAAAGATTGAATTTTATGGAGATTCCATCACTTGTGGTTTTGGAAATTTAAATAAAGACATGAAGGATGAAGAATTGCTCACCTACACTGATGGTATGCAAGCCTATACTCAAATATGCGCTGATGAATTAGGCTATGAAAGCAGTGTGATTGGTTATTCTGGAATTGGATTAGCAATGTCACCAAATAATCAAGAAAAGTATTTACCTGACGTATATGATACTGTAGATGGTAATATTAAATGGAACTTTTCCAATTATACACCTGATGTGGTTGTCATTAATATTGGTACTAACGATACAGCAACCTATTTAGGATTGCATGGTGATGATAAAACAAAAGCATATGAAGATTTCTTTGTAGCGTATAAAGAACTTGTTTTGTCACTTAAAAATAAATATCCAAAAGTCAAAATAGTAGCTGCTGCTGATATGATGATCCCTTTAGCAAGCGATTTTAAAACAGCAATTGAATCAGTGATAAATTATGTCCATGATAACTATGAAGAATTCATGTATTACATCGAGTTTGAACCAAACGCTGAAGGCGGTGTTGGTCATCCTAGCAAAGATGCTCATAAATTATTTGGCCAACAATTAGCTGAATTTATAAAAACAATTTAATATGATTGTTCGCTCATTTTTTGATTGAATTTATCTTTTAATTTCAAAATAAATCAAACAAATGTTCATTTATTGTTTTTTTGTTGTGTTGTAAATGAAAATATATCCGAGGTAATTTTATATGAAAAAAAGTTTTTTATTTACAACACTAATTGCATTTGCAACTTTAGCTGGTTCTTTTAATGCCCAATCGTTTGATGGTGCATTAGCTTATTCCAACATCGGAAAAGATTCTTGGACTGTTGCTTCTGGCGCATTAACTATTGACACATTAGAAAATGGTGTGCAAATTAATGGGCCTGCTGCATTTGGTGCAAGAGCCTATTATTCTTATCCTGTTGATTTAAGTGATTTTAGTTTTGACTATGAAGTATTAAATCCTACTAATTTTCAACAATTTGGTTTTTATTTTTCTTCGGTTCCTGGGTTGTTTTATAATGAAATTGCTCAAAAAGATAGTGTTAGTGTTTTTACTAGTGTTATAGGTATTGGGGATATGACCACTCAAACAAGTTTGTTTGTTAGAAGGGATCATGACTACACAACTAATATAAAGGAATTAGTTTATTCACAACCTAGTTTAGACGCTCCAATGGGTTTTCATGCTGCATCTAGATTAGTAATGAATACAATGCCTGGGAAAATGGGCTTATCATTTTCTTTTGAAAATTATGATGAACAATTTTTAAAATTAACAATTAAAGAAAAATATCAAGAACAAATCTGGGGTGATAATTTCAATTATTCTAAAGATGGCGAATATGCTACCGTCACAACTTATTTAAGAAAAGACTACCTTTCTTTAATTGAAGGAACTAATGAAACATATATCCATTTTTATTCATTAGATTCTGCGACTACTCATGCAACCCAATTTACAAATTTAGAAGATAGAAATATGAAAGATGCAACAGCGTTTGCTCAAAGTTTTGTGGATGAATTAACATGTGATCCTACTGGTGAAACTGCTCCAAGTAAAGATGAATGGAATGCATTGAAAACAAAATATGATGCGTTAACTCCAACTGCTAAAAAGTATTTTGAAGTTGGATACAATGGTGATGACATCATCAAAGAAGCAATGAATAAATATGATTACATTGTTAGCAAATATCAAAGCGAATATGAAAACTTTATCAATAGAGAAGTTGTAGGTTTAAGCAACACTAATAACATTATTACTTCTAATTTTGGCAATTTAGTTATCGTTTTAATTACATCTATTTTGTCAATTAGTGCTATAGCAATTTTGTTTAAAAAGAAAAGAGTATAATAACATTTCTTAAAATTATATAAGCCGAGTTCGCTCGGCTTTTTGATTGAATTTTGATTGTTTTTATAAAAAATTGAACTTTTTAAGCTTTAAAAAATATGTTTACTCATTAATTCGCTCATTTGTTGCACATGATGTATCCTTATTGGAAAATTTAAATGAATAAAGGAGAAACATATGAAAAAAATTGTTTATTTTGGCGCTTTCTTGACCATGTTAGCCGCTGGCGCAACATCTTTAGGTTCTGTAGGCGCTCATGTTGCTTATGCAACTAATGATACTGGTGCTGGAGATTGGAATCCAGTTGCTGGTGGAACTACTGTTATTACACCAATTGAAAATGGTACTCAAATTGAAGGACAACATTCTTGGGCTACTCGCTCAGCTTATAAGTATAAAGTAAAATTAGATGGCTTAAATTTTACATTTCAAACTGATGAATGTGCTAAGGGAGATATGTACGGTTTTTATTTTTCAAGCGATGGTGCAAAATTCTATTCTGAAGAAACAACTGTTGTTTTAAATGCTTTCTATATGACTGGTTTTGCTCCAACTCAAACAAGTTATTTCTTATTGAGAGGACATGACTACAATAAGCCAGTTATTAATTATTCCCAACCTGATACTTCATCTCAAATGGGTTTTCATAGTGATACAGTTAGGTTGGTAAGCAATAATATGGAAGATAAAGTAGGTTTCCGTTGTCATTTTGAAAAATATAACGATGAATTCTATAAAATGGAATTAACTGAACTTTGGGAAAATCAATTTTGGACTAATAATTTGAATTATGTTAAGTCTGATAAATACGCCACTGTCACAACATATTTATTAGCAAGTGACTTCCCAATGGATAAAGACGGAAATTTATATTTGATGAGTTGGGGAATTCGAAGTTCAGTCAATAGTAATAGTCCTAAAATAAAATATATGGAAATTAGCGATGAACATTCTAATGCTGCTGAAGCTTTCGCAAATAAAGTTTTGAATGAATTAACATGTGATCCTACAGGCGAAACTGCACCTGATGTTGAGCAATGGTATGCCTTAGAAGATGCTTTTATCAATTTAAGTGTCACTTCTCAAAAATATATCAATAATGCTTCTGGAACATTGATTAAACAAGCACTAGAAAAATATGACTATGTCATTACAAAATATTCTGAAGGTTACGTTGATTTCCTCGGAAGAAAAGATGTAATTGGTTCTAACAATATTAATGTTATGTCTTCTTGCACTGAATATGTATCAGATATTT
>JAHZFY010000079.1:0-1296 GCA_019421105.1 bacterium | reverse complement strand
AGTAAATGACAATATCTTCATTGCAGTAGTTGGTTTAGGTTTAGTTAGTATTGCAATCGCAACTACTTATGGTGTTTATAAAAAGAAAAAATCTTTAGGCAAATAAGGTGAAAATATGAATAATAAAATTCGTGGTATGCTACTTTTAATGGCTGCGGGAGCATTATGCGCTTGTACTCCAACTGGTGGAAATTCTTCCTCAAGTGGTTCTTCTATAAATACATCAAATGATACCTCAACAACAACCGAATCTACTTCTAATAGTAGTGAAACATCATCTAGTGATACTTCAACAAGTAAAGATGATAATGGCATTTTCAATCCTGAAAAAGTTGTATTATCTTTTGCGGCTATAAGCGATGAACATATTGGCTTTGAAAAAAATGAAGAAATCATGGCAAATGGTCTTAGATATTTGCAAGAACAAAGTTCTAGATCATTCGACCTTGTTTTAAGTGCTGGTGATCAAACTCAAAACGGGACTTTAGCAGAAACAAATAAATTAATGGAAACATATAAATCTGTGTTTGATATTAATAAAACTCCATTCTTTTTTGCTCATGGAAATCATGATACATATTGGAGTGGATGTATGAATACAACTCAATTTTATGATGCTTATGGTCCTGAAGTATATCAATATGATCTAGACCAAGATAGCGCTAAACTTGGAAATAGACACGCTAAGATTGGTGGTTATCATTTCATATCCATACAAGTTAAAACTTTTATGCCAAACTATAATGATTTCACACCTGCAACAGAAGATTGGGTTTTAGAAGTGTTGAATGAAGCAAGAAGAGATACACCAGATAAACCTATATTTGTCGTCACTCATTCTCCTGCTTACGGAACTGTTTATGGTTCTTTACCTGAAAATAGTACCGCTGATTGGGGTGCCTCTAAATCTTTGACTAAATTATTAAAAAATCAACCTAATGTTATCTTGTTTTCTGGACACACGCACTTTGCTCCACATGACGAAAGAAACATTTTCCAAGATAATAACTTTACCGCTATTAACGTTCCTTCATTAAGCGATATAGCTTTAGATACAAATGTAGAAGGAGTTACTGAGTTACCTGATAGAAGATCTTATTCATTTGGTAACGTTGTTGAAATTGATGAAAATAACAACGTTAAAGTCACAAGGTATGACATTAAAAATGAATGCAAAATCAAACAATCTTGGGTTATTCCTGCTCCTGCAAGAGATAGATCACATCTAATTCCATATAGCAATGCATATCGTCTTGAAAATAATAAAGTACCTACATTTGATGGTGAATTTATATT
>JAHZFY010000078.1:3827-5297 GCA_019421105.1 bacterium | reverse complement strand
CACACAATAAAACAATACCAATAATTTTGGCTAAATGAATAATTTTAGACTTACTAATATTTTTTTTATCTTGTTTTATGTTTTCATCGACTTTGTTAGCCGCAGACATAATATCATCATAAGACACTGAGAGGGTGGATAAAGTTGTGCGAGAAGTACTTTTTTTAGTTTTAACATCATCGTTAGTGCTTGTATTAACTAAATTGACATCTTCATCACATGTTAAATCTTTTCTATAATCTTTGTATCTTTTGACCCTCGAGCGCTCCATTACCTATATATATTATTATATATTCTTTGTCTTATCACTAAAAAAATAAAAAAATTACATAAATATCAAGGTTGAATTTTGACGATAAACCAAGTATAATTTTTCTCGTCTATAGGAGGACAGTTTTTTATGGCAAGAAAAAAAGTCAGAATTGATGCTGATACATGCATCGGATGCGGTTCATGTGTCGGTAATTATCCAGATGATTTCATGATGAATGATTCAGGCGTTGCTGAAGTCATTGCTGGTGAAGCTGAAGAAGAATCAAAAGATGTTTGCCCAGTAGGTGCAATCGTCGTTGAAGACTAAAACATCAAAAAAACTAGGTGTTCATCCTAGTTTTTTTATTTTAATTTTTACTAATGCGATCAATTAATTTATGAGTTTTTTTGTACAGTATTAAAGTTAATGCAACAATAATGATGTTTTTAAAGGCGTTAAAAGGTAATGCTACATAAAATAAAAATGGCCAGGATAACGATGATATATTAGGATTTATAGCTTGGCACATTCCCAACAAAGATTCATAACTAAAGCCCATAACAAACATATAGAAATCTAAAATCAAAAATGTTGTCACGAAACTAGATATAACAACCTGCATCATAAATCCAATTCCCATGCCAATTAAACTTGATTTAAAATTATGATGCTTTCGATAAATAATTGATGCAGGCAATATTAAAACACATCCATAAATTAAATCAGCAAGTTCACCAACGCCAAGAGAACTTGTAAAAGGAAGTTTTATAATTGTCTTAATTAATATAACAAAAAAACCGGACAATGGGCCATAAGCAAAAGCTGCAATAAAAGCAGGAACTTCTTCAAAATGAATTTCTAAGAAAGCAGGAAAAAAAGGCAAATTAAATTTAAAATAAGGCACAATATATAAAAGTGTCGAAATTGCGGCAAAAATGGCGGTTCTGCTGATAAATTTTGCATTAAATATTTTTTTATGAATTACATTTTTATTTAACAGCAAAACAAGCAATAATAAATTCAAGACGATAACAATACATAGCCTCGTTAAATCAAAACTTTCCATAATAAAAACCCTTTCTCAGGGCATCAAAATCAAAAAAACAAGCATGCTTCTTTCTTCTAGACTATACTATCGCTACTTGAATTTCACAAGTTCAATCGATAAAATCGATGCGCGGAGTTTACCGCCGGTCGGGAATTTCACCCTGCCCTGA
>JAHZFY010000078.1:3287-3817 GCA_019421105.1 bacterium | reverse complement strand
AATTATAGTTATAAAATCGTTTTACTTTACAATTTAATAATTGTAAAGTTACTTTTTTGAGATAACATAGTAATGGGAGAAGTTATGAACAATTTTAAGATTTATCGTAAAAAACAAAAGTTGACTCAAGCTAAAATGGCGGAATTGTTGCATGTTGCAAGACAAACTTATATCAATTACGAAAATGGTACTTATGAACCTAATTTCGATACTTTGATTAAAATTTCTCAGATCTTGAACACACCAATTGACTGCTTATTAAATAATAACATTGGTACTTTATCAAATACAGATTTTGAATGTATCAAAAAAGCAGTGGCTATTTTAGAGCGCTTATCCAAAAAGGATTAATCATTTCTTTTTCAATATAGAATTGATGAATTGTTCCTTTTCATTTTCGCTTTGGAAAGTGAATTTTAGACTTTTCACGGACATTTTTACATCACATTTTAAATAATCGTGCAATTCTTGCTCGATTTTTTTGTTATTTGACTTATTTTTTATTGCATAGACTTTCATTTCGACTTGTT
>JAHZFY010000078.1:0-3277 GCA_019421105.1 bacterium | reverse complement strand
ATTGTCATATATTTCTTTAACAATATCTTGAATAAGCTCATCAGGGAGAGTAAGTAATGCTTTTGCATGTCCGAAAGACAATTTTCTTTTAGATAAGTCGTTTAATACTTCTTCAGGAAGATTTAATAAACGAACGATATTCGTAACTTGAGATCTAGATTGATGGAGCAATTTTGCTATATCTTTTTGTGAATAATTATAATCTTTAACTAATCTATTACAAACAATGGATAATTCTGCCATATTAGAGCTATTTGAATCTCTGATATCAGCGGCAAGCATCAATAGCATTTCTTCATCATCAACATCTAAAATTAAACATGGAACATTTTCTAAATTAAATTTTTTAGCAACTATTAATCTTTTTCTACCAAGGACAATTTCATAATGATCTTTTTTATGTCTGACTAACAAAGGTGTATTTAAACCTTTATCCTTAATCGATGCCAATGATTCACATATAAATGGTTCATTTAATTTGACTTTCTTTAAATATTTATTATCATCAATCAATTTAGGGCTAATAAAAAATGGTTTGCTTTGACGATATTCTTTTTCCATGTTTGCGATAACATCTGTATTAGAAAACCTTTTTAATAATTTAGAAAAAGAGATGTTGACGATTTTATCCTTATTTTTCATGATCTAAAATTTCTTTTGCCAAACTAAAATATGCTAATGAACCAGCCGAAGTTGGTCTATATAATGTAACAGGTATTCCTTTTGCATTACTTTCTGGAATTGATATATTTCTTGGAATCATTGAAATGAATGTATTTTCTTTAAATAAACTTCTAATTTGAGTAGCAATTTCAACACTCATTCTAGTTTTAGAATCATACATAGTCATTAAAAAACCTTCAATTCCTAAATTTGAATTATAAGTATTTTGCACACTAGATACTGTTCCTAAAATTTGTGCAACCGCTTCCATTGCAAAATATTCGCATTGAACTGGTATCAAAATTGAGTTTGCACATACTAAAGAATTAACAGTTAATAGTCCCAAAGATGGTGGACAGTCAATGATAATATAGTCATATTCTTTATTCAATTTGTTAATTGCGTCCTTTAAAAGATAAAAAGGTCTATCAGTTTTACCACTAACAGCGCTATCTAAGTTAGATAAAATTAATTTAGGGGATATTAAATCTAAATTTTTAACCATTGTCTTTCTTATTGTTTTATTAATATCTTCTTGACCAATTAAAACATTGTAAATACATCGATTAATCAATGAAATATCAACTCCAAGACCACGGCTAGAATTGCCTTGTGGATCCATATCAATAAGCAAAACTCTTCTTTTAAAATGAGCTAAAGCAGCACTTAGATTAATTGAAGTTGTGGTTTTACCAACTCCACCTTTTTGATTAGCAATTGCAATAATTTTTCCCATACTTTTTAATATTTTACAAATTTTTATAGTGGTTTACTAGAAATTTCATTATATGAACGTGGAAATTTGTTAGGAGTTTTATGTATTTTTTTAAATATGATGTTAAATCTAGTAGAATTAGTTAATGGTAAGAAGGTTGTCTCTATTTTTTCTAAATTTAAACCTAATTTTTTAATTGCTTTTTTAGCATCATTTAATTCTTTTTCATATTTTAAAGATTTCATAGCGATTACATATCCATTAACCTTCACAAAACTTGTGCATAGTTCTAATAAAATATTTAAACTTGCTACCGCCCTTGAAACGACAATATCAAATTTTTCTACATTTTGTTTAATGTATTCTTCTGCTCTTTGATGGACGACAGTAACATTTAAAATACCAAGTTTTAAACAAGCATTTTGAATGTGGCTGCATTTTTTCTTAGTAGAATCTAAACAAGTAATCTTTAAATTAGGGTATAAAATAGCAATGACAAGTCCTGGGAATCCTGCCCCACTACCAACATCTAAAATGCTAGAAACAGAATTCAAATCGACATTTTTAAAAACAACAGCTGAATCCAATATCATCTTTTCAATGAATTCTTCTTTATCCTTAATAGCGGTTAAATTAACGTGTTCGTTTTCTTGCAAAGTAAAATCCATCAAACGCATTAATTTGTTAGCCTTATCAATATCACAAGTGATATTTTCTTTATTTAAAAAATCAACAATAGCTTTACTATCCATTATTTTTTTCCTTTTTAACCATCATAATAAGTATAGCAATATCGCTAGGATTAACGCCAGATATACGTGAAGCTTGACCGATATTATAAGGCCTAATTTTATTAAGTTTTTGCCTTGCTTCTAAAGCTAAACCATCACAATGCAAATAATCAAAATTAGTAGGTATTGGTAGTTCATCCAATTTTTTCATAGCTTCAGCTTCTTTAATTGCGTTGTTGATGTATCCTTCATATTTGCACATAATTTCAACTTCTTCAATTATTTCGTCATCAATAGGTAACTCTTTTAATTCAGGAACAAATTTTATCATTTCATTAAAAGTAACATTTTGTCTTTTTAAAATATCAAAAGCTAAAACACCACCACTTAAACATGAATATCCTAATGATGATAAATAATCGTTAATTTCATTTTTTTGGCCTAACCATGTATTTTTTAATATATCGATAATTTTATTCACTGTATTATATTTATTTTTAAAATTTTGATATCTTGTTTCGTTGATTAAACCTAATTCATAGCCTAATTTTGTTAAACGATAATCAGCGTTGTCATGTCTTAATAAAAGTCTAAATTCTGCACGCGAAGATAACAAACGATATGGCTCTTCAGTACCCTTAGAAACTAAGTCATCAATCATTACCCCTATATAAGCCTGATCTCTCCTTAAAATAAATGGATCTTTCCCTAAAATTTTTAAAGTAGCGTTAATACCTGCCATCAATCCTAATGCAGCAGCTTCTTCATATCCAGATGTACCACAAATTTGACCGGCAACATATAACCCATCATATTTTTTAATTTTTAAAGTAGCATCATATTCATCGGCTTTTATGGTGTCGTATTCAATCGCATATGCATATTTTAAAATAACGGCATTTTCTAAACCAGGTAAAGAATGGACCATCTTTTCTTGAACATCTTTTGGCATAGATGTTGAAAAGCCTTGCAAATAGATTGAATCAGTACTTCTTGACTCAGGCTCTAAAAACAATTGGTGTCTAGGCTTATCAGAAAAACGAACAATTTTATCTTCAATAGACGGACAATATCTAGGACCAACACCTTTTACAAGACCGCTATACATCGCAGAATCTTTTAAATGATCCAAAATAATTTTATGAGTATTTTCATTTGTGTAAGTTAA
>JAHZFY010000077.1 GCA_019421105.1 bacterium | reverse complement strand
CGATTGCTATTTATGCTGTTGTTATCGCACTCATCGTATTAGGAATTGTCTTTTATAGAAAAAAGATGAAACAAAAAGAGGTGATTTAATGGGACCAGTTGAAATTATTACTATTGTCAGTGTCAGTTTAATCTTAATATCTTTTATTGGAGTCTACATCTATAAAAAGATTAAAAAGATTCCAACAGGTGAATGTGCATGCTGTAGCAAAAAAGGAAATAAACTTTTAAAAGACTACCATAAAAAATATAAAAAATAATGAAATCTCCTATAGACAAAAAAGACAGGTTCATTCCTGTCTTTTTCCTTTAACTAATCAAAGTGTAAATCCATAAAAATATGTGGCAAAGAAGAATTTTCCAAATACATATTTATCACAAGCACTTTCAGTATATGTTATCCATTTACCATTTGAATAATCCATATCTTCACTCATCGGTGGAGCTTTTAAGGTTTTGCTTGGATTATCTAGATAATATAGTGGGACTCCTTCATATGTCTTATTTGGATTTGTGATATTTTCATTATCATATTTATAAAACATAGAATCTTTAATGCTATAAGAAGTAGACAAGACAATATCGCCATCTTCATTCATTGCCATGCCTTGGACTTTATCTCTTATTGAATAGATGCAAAGCGGTGTAGATAAATCATCCAAGCTATATTTTGTTAATATGGCATTATATGTCCCATCATTTGTTTCGATTGGGTGATTTGTGGCATATGGTCCAGCACCGGTGAATTCACCAACAAATAAATATTCATCATTGCTGAATACAAATGAAGCTTCATTATTAACTTCTACATAAGTATCCATTACCATCGTCTTTGTGTTTTTATCCAATAATTCGTTTAATTCTAAGATGTATATTCTTGAATCAGTGGAGATATAGACTTTATCTTTACTTGTAGCAATGCCTCCATTATGTTTTGTAAATGGAGTATTATCTTCTTTTAACAATAAGACGTATCTATTGTAATCATCGCCATTTGTGACATAAATTCTAGAAGATGTATGATCTTTTTGATAACCAGTCATCAAATACACATCGTTTTCTTCGCTTGCACATATTCCTTGTGGTGTAAAGCCATCGTTTAATCCAGGAATAGTGCCTAAATTTTCTCTTACATTATAAAAATCAGCGTATATTGCGTATTTAAAGATGTTTAATCCACCCCAAACAACGGTAAATAAAGCGATAAATGAACCTAATACAATCAATGGTATTTTGTACCATAATGACTTTTTAGAATTATTTTCTTTTGCCATAATAAAGTCTCCTAGTTATTGATATATTCATTATAAAACATATAAAGGAAAACTGCATTTATTAACTTAAATATATTTTAAGGCACGAACACATTTTACTTGTTTATAATTTGTCGAAGTAATAAAATGTAAATGATATAGTTTCTTTTTAGGAGGAAAAAGATGAAAAAAATTTTTAAATTTGGTTTATCTTTGTTACTTGCTTGTGGAGTCGTTGGTACCGCACTTGGTGTAGCAAATAAACCTGCAGAAGTAGCAAAAGCTGCTGATGAAACAACCACACGTGTTTACGCTGTTTTAAAAAGTGATTGGGATAATCGTGATAATAATGAAAACCGCATGTATCTTCACACTTGGACTGATGGTGGCCCTGGTACAACATGGCCTGGCTATGAAATGAAACGCGTTTTAGGATGCTACAGCAATGATCAAATCAAAGGTTATTGGTCCGGATTGTTTTACGTCGATGTTAAATTAAATGACAACATCATTTTGAATAATGGTAATACTGGCGGTAAAGCTTCAAACCAAAGTGCAACATTTTCTAAATCTCAATTGGTTAGTGCAGAAGGTAAACATCTTGCTATTTGGGTAGATGCATGGAAAGTTGATGCGGACAATAGAGGCGTTGAATTCAAAGATGTTCCATGCAACGCAAAACAAGCCGCTGAAATCTTTAGCGCTACACATTTAGATGTTTGTAACAATTACAACTTATATCCAATGATGAATGATTTGTTCATTGAACCATCTACTGGATGGGAAAAAACTGAAAAACCTGAAGAAGGTACACGTTACGATGTTGATGTGACTTCAAAAGAATTTAATGGTCAAACAACATTTAAACTCGATACTCTTTTAAAAGAATTTGCAAGACAATATGAATTGCATAATGCAGCTGGATCTAATGTTTTCTTTACTAAAGAAGAAGATTTTACAACTATCATTATTGTTGTAACATTAGTTTCTATCTCCGCAATTGGATTTGTTGCATTCATTTCTAAAAAACGTAAAACAGCATAATTTTGCTAAACATTTTATTGAAAAATAGACCGCTTTTTTAGTGGTCTTTTTTTGTTGTTTTTATTATATAAACTTTTTACTTGTGCTCGAAAAACATAAATAGTATAATTAACCTGTATTTTCATAAACAAGGAGAGAGAATATGGGTAGATTAGCTACATTCATAAAATTCGCTACCGTGTTAGTGCTTGGTGGCGGGACATTAGGATCTGTGGTAGCCGTCAGTGCATCACAAGATACTAGAGCTATTGAAGTTGAAGCTGCACAACCTCGCGATAAATTTGTGAGAACAACTGAATCAACTTATGAGACAATGAGAATTTATGTCCATAACTCTAATGCTGGAAATTGGACTTCAGCAGGAGCTAAAACATACGTAAGAGCTTGGGGATTTGAAACTAGCGCTTATGTTTATGCAACTGAATGGTTTAGTTTTAGAGATAATGGAAAAGAAATATGGTTAGGATATGCTGATATTCCTATTGATTGTAGTGGATTTCAATTAGTCAGAGTTGATCCTAATAATGAAAGCAACATATGGAACTATGGTCCAGATGTTAAAAATACTAATAGTGAATTCATTTCAACAAAAATATATTCCTTGAAAGAATATGGTTGGACTTGGTCTTATGAAGACATTAATTTTTCTAGCATACCATCAAATTTTGCAAAGATATTAATGGAAGGTTATGAAACATGTTTAGAAAATAAATTGAATGGGTACCTAGCTTATAATGCTTTAGAAAATAAATTTTTTAGCAAGATGTCTTCAACCGTAAAGTCAAGTACGTTAAATGCTGAATATGATTATTCTGAATATGTCCATAACGGAAATAGTTATGTTGGATTGGAAAAGAAAACAACCAATATGACAATTGGAGATAAAATTAATCAAATGGGAATAATGTATGAACATACAACTAATTCATCTTTAACAAATCTTGTTATTGACTCTTATGAATTGTCTCAAATTTTAGTTCTTGTTATTGCCGGAATATCTATAAGTGTATTTGGCATTGCTATTCATTTGAAAAAGAAAAAAGTTTTAAGTAAGTAGTATCAATCAAAAAGCAAGGGTGAAAACTCTTGCTTTTATTTTAACTTGATATTAAATATTTTATATTTATAATGATTTTTAGTATGGAAAATAAGAAAGCAAAAACTCCTTTCGTGGACGCATTAAAAAAATATGTAAATGAAGGCATTTCTCCTTTTGATGTACCTGGTCATCATATGGGTAATGTAAAAAATAATATGTCCGATTTAATTGGACATCAAACATATAAATGCGATGTTAACGCTCCTATTGGATTGGATAATTTAGCGCATCCAAGTGGAGTATTAAAAGAATCGATGGATTTAATGGCAAGAGCATGTCATGCAGATCATTCATTCTTTTTAATTAACGGCACAACTGCAGGATTGCAAGCAGCTGTTTTAACTATTTGTAGACCAAATGATAAAATCATTCTTCCAAGAAACGTTCATAAATCTATTACGAATTCTTTAGTTTTATCTGGTGCTATTCCTATTTATATTAATCCAGATATTGATACTAATATTGAAATTGCTAATCAACCTACTTTAAATGATTATAAAAAAGCGATGATTAAATATCCTTCTGCAAAAGCAGTTGTAGTTATTAATCCAACTTATTTTGGCGTCATCATGGATCTAAAAGAATTAGTTAAGATGGCTCATGAAAGAAATATGATAGTCATCGTTGATGAGGCTCATGGTGCACATTATTACTTTTCAAGTAAAAATCCTATAACCGCTATGGATGCTGATGCCGATGTAAGTGCGGTCAGCTTTCATAAAACTGGTGGTTCTTTAACTCAATCTTCAGTTTTGTTATTAAAAGGAGATAGAGTAAATCCGATTAAATTCCAAGAAACATTAAATCTTATGAACACTACATCTCCATCTTCTTTATTAATAGGAAGTTTAGATGCTGCAAGAGCGTGGATGGAAGATAATGGTGAAAAAAGTGTAGATATGCATTTGATGAGATAGGGAAAATAGATGGTTTTATTCCTCGCGGAAAAGATTATTTTAAAAGCCGCGGCTCATTTAACTATGATAAAACTAAACTTTTAATTGAATTAGATAGATTATCTTTAAATGGATACGAAGTATATCGTCTATTAAAAAATAAATATCATGTTCAAATCGAATTAGCGGAGACATATGTTATTTTATGCATCATCGCTTTAGGTAATACCAAAGCTCATATTGATAATCTTGTAAAAGCATTAAAAAGCATTTCAAAAGAGCATTTTAAAAAGAATAGATCTTATCCTACTCACTCTTTTAATTTTGAATATGGATACATGTTACTTAGACCTAGAACAGCTTATTTTGCTCCATCTAAAATCGTTGATTTAGATGACGCAATAAATCATATCAGTAAAGAAAGTGTAATGATTTATCCACCTGGAATTCCAATTGTTTTACCTGGTGAAGTCATCACAAATGATATTGTTGAACAAATTAAAGATGGCTTAAAAAAAGATTGTACAGTTTTATGTAATCACGCTTTAACATCACAAATTGAAATTGTCGATGAAAAGAAGTGGAGAAGATTTTCTTATTATCAAAAAAGATTATCTGATTATGTTAAAAAAAGAAAAACAACTCCTAGAGGAGATAATTATTATCTTCCATTCGAAGGTGATGAACATGATTACACAATTATGCTTTTGCCTTATCGTAAAGATGTTTGGCGTGGTAAAGGCAAATATGCATTGCAAGAGTATTTAAATATCATTGAGGCAATCAGTGAATTTGAAGAAGTAATCGTTGGAATTGATCCAAGTATTTATAATAAAGTTTTACCTTTGGTAAAAAACATCAACAATACTTGGCCTATTAAAGTGAAATATAATGATTCGTGGGCTAGAGATAACACATTGATTTTTGTTAAAAACGATAAAGGCGATGTTAGAAGTGTCGATTTTAGATTTAACGCTTGGGGTGGAAGCTATGATGGCTTATATGATGATTATCAAGATGATGATAATTTAGGTAAAGCTCTTAGCAAGCGTTTAAAGCTCGAATCATA
>JAHZFY010000076.1 GCA_019421105.1 bacterium | reverse complement strand
TGATGATTACGGTTTTTTTATTTTTACGGCAAACATCAAATAACAAGGCTAAGACTTTTTTGCCAGTTAAATAATCTAGGGCACCTGTTGGTTCATCACATAATAATAATTTTGGATTTTTAGCTATGGCTCTAGCAATTGATACCCTTTGTTGTTCTCCACCTGATAATTGAGATGGGAAGTTGTGCATTCTTTCTTTTAAGCCAACTTGTTCTAAAACTTCTTTTGAATCTAAAGGATTAGAACAAATCTCACTAGATATTTCAACATTATCTAAGGCGGTTAAATTTGGCATTAAATTATAAAATTGGAAAACAAAACCAACGCTGTCACGACGATATAATGTTAAGTTTTTGTCGTTGAATTTTGAGATGTCTTGTCCATCGACATAAATATTGCCATCACTGACATTATCCATTCCGCCTAAAAGGTTTAAAATGGTTGTTTTACCAGACCCTGATGGACCAACAATAATACAAAATTCTCCTCTTTTTATCGAAAAGGAAAGGTTGTGTGATGCATTTATTTTTGTACCACCAAGCTCATAAATTTTATTTACTTTTTTAAATTCAACTATATTTTTTTCCATTTGTTTAACCTCCTTTGAAAAGAAATTTTATCAAATGGTTTTTAATTATTTGTTTCGATAGTTAATTTCTTTTCAGCGATATAGATATTGTGGCTTCTTAAAGCCATTAATATTTTTTCATAAAATGAATTGTACACATCCCAATAAATATCATTTTGAACATAATATTTTATAGCTAACTCAATGCTATATTCACCTAGATTAGATATATGAATGTTAGGTTTAGGATCTTTTGTGATTCTTTTATCAGAATCGATCAATTCAAATAATACTTTTCTAACTTTTTCGATGTCTTCATCATATTTTAAATTAACTTTCATAACGGCACGTCTTAATTTTTCAGATGTGAAATTAGTGATAGTGCCTTCTAAAAGTTTATTGTTTGGAATTATGATTACTTGATTATCAACAGTTTCTAATGAGGTTGAAATAATAGAAACTTGTTTAACAGTTCCTTCACATACACCATTAGAGTGGCTTACTGAAATATAATCACCTGTTTTAAAATGCTTTACCCTTAATAAAACGACACCTGATGCAAAGGCTGAAATGAGGTTTTGTAAAGATAAACCAATCGCGACAGTCGCAGCGCTAAATATAGCGGCTACAGATGTCATATCAACATTTAATGTTGATAAAACTAATATGAATAAACATATATTTAGGCCAATTTTTGTAACTGATAAAATAAATGATTTCGCGCTGATATCAACTTGGATTTTTGTTTTGATACCAAATGCTCGTCGCATGACAAACAAAATGAATTTAATTAAAAAATGACCTGCCACTGCAAAAATAATTGCAAGTATAATCCTTGTCAAATTATTAATTTCACCTTCTGGTGCTTTTAAGAAGAAATCTACAATTGATTGCCAAAATTTTTCCCAACTCATGATATTATTTTCTCACAATTTCAAAAACATTCAACTATATTATAAAATATATAATCTTACGCTAAGTAACATTATAAAAGTACCGCAAAATATTTTTTTATGTTAATATGTATTTTGAGGTGGTTAACTATGTTAAAAATTGCCGTTGATGCGATGGGTGGAGATAATGGTTCCAAAGTGGTTGTCTCTGCTGTTAAAAACTATTTAGCAAAAGCAAAAGATGTTGAATTAATTGTTGTTGGTAAAAAAGAAGAATTAACTGATTTAGAAGGTTTGTGTGAAATTGTAGATGCTCGAGATGTTGTCCCAATGACAGCCGGAGCACTAGATGTTTTAAGAGCAAAAAATTCTTCGATGATGCTCGCTATAAATTTAGTAAAACAAGGAAGAGCTGATGGTGTTGTTTCATGTGGCTCAACTGGCGGTTTTTTAGCATCTTCTACAATTACTTTAAAAATGATACCTGGTATTAAAAGAGCAGCGTTGATTACAGCTTTTCCATTGCAAAAAAGACGTAAATATTTAACTCTTTTAGACTGTGGAGCTAATTTAGAAAATTCATGTGAAGAATTGATTCAATTTGCCTGGATGGGT
The DNA here is from genome assembly GCA_019421105.1 of bacterium. Taxonomy (GTDB): domain Bacteria; phylum Bacillota_I; class Bacilli_A; order RFN20; family CAG-826; genus CAJOOD01. Next base: position 3,288 of record JAHZFY010000076.1, on the reverse strand, counting down.
AGATTATATTCTCAAATTGTTGTCGGAAATGAAAATCCTAACACGTATCTATTAAGCAATGGTGGAGAAGATGAAAAAGGTTTAGATGTTATAAAACAAACCAATAAAGCACTTAAAGAAATAAATTTCCCTAATTTTATGGGTAACATCGAAGCAAGAGAAGCTATCTTAGATGAAAACGTTGATGTTTTGGTTGCTGGTGGTTTTTATGGCAATGTCTTTTTAAAAACTTTAGAAGGTACAGCAAAATATATGTCCAAATTGATTAAGCAAGCATTTATGCACAATACATCATCTAAATTGGGCTATGTTTTGTCAAAAAAAGGATTTGACAACATGAAAAATGAACTAGATTATAAAGCCATTGGTGGTGCATTGTTACTCGGTGTTAATGGAGTGGTTGTCAAGGCTCATGGTAATTCAGATGCTAGATCATTTGAAAGCGCTTTAAATGTTACCGCATCTTTAATAAAAAATAAGGTTGTTGAAAAGATAAAAGAAGGTATTGCTAAAAATGAATAATATCAATGATTTATTGACTAAAATTCAAATAAAAGCAACTAATTTAGATTTATATGAATTAGCTTTGACTCATTCTTCTTTTAACGCCGATGCAAAAACAAAACATCACGATTATGAAAGATTAGAATATATGGGTGATGCGGTGTTAGGCTTTGTTATCGCCGATTTAATATATATGACCCATCAAGATATGAATCAAGGTTTGATGTCTAAATTAAGAAGCCATTTAGTCCAATCTAAGGCTTTAGCATCATATGCAAGAAAGATTAATCTTTATGATTATATAATCGCTGGACATTCTATTGATAAAAATTCGATTATGAAATCTGACAAAATATTAGAAGATGTTTTTGAAGCATTGATTGGGGCTATTTATTTAGACCAAGGCATCAAAAAGACATATTCGTTTATAAAATGGATTTTTTATAATGATATCAAGTTTGCAGAAATAGATGATTTAACCGATTATAAAACTAGACTTCAAGAAGAAATGCAATCTGAATATAGAGATAGTGTCACCTATAAACTTATTAAAGAAGAAGGTCCTGCACATGATAAGGTGTTTGTTAGTGAAGTATATTTTAATAATGAAGCTTTAGCAAAAGGAACAGGAAAAACAAAAAAAGCAAGCGAACAAGACGCTGCTAAAAACGCACTAAAAAAGAAAGCAATGTAACATATGGGATTATTTAAGTTTTTAAAAGAAAAATTTTCAAAAAATAATGAAGTAAAAAAACAAAAATATTCTTCTGGAATGGAAAAATCTAGAAAGAATTTCGCGGACAAATTAGCTAGACTAACTTTGAAATACAATCAAGTTAACGCTGAATATTTTGAAGAATTAGAAGAAATTTTAATAGAGGCTGATGTCGGTGTTAATTTCACTTTGAATATCATTGAAGAAATACTCCAAGAATCAAAAAAATCTAAAATAAGTGATCCAAAGCAAATTAACGAACTTTTGGTTGATAAGATGTTTGTCAACTATGCAAATAAAGGGGATGTTCAATCTGATATTGTTTTTAAAGATGATGGTCCAACTGTTTTGTTAGTAGTTGGTGTTAACGGAGTTGGAAAAACCACGACTATTGCCAAATTAGCCCATCGATACATCAAAATGAATAAGAAGGTTATGTTATGCGCTGCTGATACTTTTAGAGCAGGAGCGGTTGAACAATTAAGCGAGTGGGCTAGACGTTTAAATATTGATATTGTCAAAGGAAAAGAAAATCAAGATCCAGCTTCTGTTGCATATGATGGTGTTGTTTTAGCTAAAAAAGAAAATGTTGATTTATTAATTGTAGATACAGCTGGTAGATTACAAACTAAGTCTAATTTAATGTTAGAACTAGGTAAAATAAAAAGAGTAATGTCAAAAGAAATTTTAGACGCGCCACATGAGACATTTTTAATAATCGATGCCACAACCGGACAAAATGGTGTTATCCAAGCAAAGGCATTTTCAGATGTCACTAGTATAAGTGGCATTGTAGTTACCAAAATGGATGGAACATCAAAAGGTGGAATAATTTTAGCTATTAGAGATGAATTAGGAATCCCTGTTAGATTTATTGGTTTAGGCGAAAAAATGGATGATTTGCAGGAATTTGATTTAGATTCATACCTTTATGGATTATGTGTCGCAGGAGAAATGGATGAATAAACTTGATGATTTAATTCATATCAATGATTTAATTGACATCTATGGTGATTTGCTAACCGAATCGCAATTTCAAATTGTGACGATGCATTTTAAATACGATTTGTCGTTAAGCGAAATAGCTGATGAAAAAAACATCTCTAGAGCAGCGGTGAATGACTCGTTGAAAAAAAGCATTACTATTTTAAACAATTATGAAGACACTCTTCATTTATTAGAAAAAAAGCATCGTTTAAAGTTATTTTTAAATGAACTTATTGATGAAGATGATAAAAATAAACAAGAATTGATGATTAAAGAATTTTTAGATAAGGAGAAATAATTATGGCTTTTGAAAACTTAAGTGAAAAACTAACATCCATATTCAAAAAGATGAAAGGTCAATCTCGTCTTAATGAACAAAATATGGATGATATCTTAAAACAAATTAGAGTCGCTTTATTAGAAGCTGATGTCAATTTTAAGGTTGTAAAAGAATTTATTTCTCATATTAAAGAAAAAGCCATCGGACAAGAAGTTTTAACTAAATTAAACCCAAGTCAAACCGTTGTAAAAATTGTTCATGAAGAATTAGTTGAATTACTTGGTAGCGATGATAGTGAATTACATTTTTCAAATAATCAAGTCACTACGTTTATGTTGGTAGGTTTGCAAGGTAGTGGTAAAACTACAACCGCTGGTAAACTTGCTTATTTAATGAAAAATAAATTGAATAAAAAAGTTTTATTGGCTGCATGTGACGTCTATCGTCCTGCCGCTATTGATCAATTGCAAACATTAGCTGAGCAAGTTGGCGTCGATATTGTTAACTTGGGTTGTGATATTAATCCTGTCGATATTGCTATTAAAGCAAAAGAGAAAGCTAGAAAAGAATTATATGATGTTTTAATTATCGATACTGCTGGTCGTTTACAAATTGATGAACCTTTGATGGATGAACTAAATAATATCGTCGATAAAGTTGCTCCTGAAGAAGTGTTACTTTTAGTTGACGCTATGGCTGGTCAAGATGCTGTAAACGTTGCTAATGCATTCAATGAAAAAATTAAATTAAGCGGATGTGTTATGTCTAAATTAGATGGCGATGCTAGAGGTGGTGCTGCTTT
>JAHZFY010000075.1 GCA_019421105.1 bacterium | reverse complement strand
TATTTAATGGTATTAGGATTGACACCCAATTTCCATAAATGTTTTTCCAATTTATCGATTTTTTTTAATAAATGAATATTATCAACATTTGCCTCTGGGTGATCATTAACTCCATCATATCTAGCTTGATAAGATTGAACAATAATTTGAAGTTCATCATTTCTTTTTTTTAGGTTATTGTTTTCTTGGATTAAACTATCGATAAACTTCTTTTCGACTAAATAATTAGCCTCAATCTTTTCATAATCAGAAATGATTCTATCTAAAAATTCATCTACCTCATATGCATCATAAGCATTGGTAATTAAAACTTTAAATTGAGTATCATAAATTTCTTGACTGCTTAAATTGATAGGAATTATAAATTTATCCATATTTAATATTTTATATTAATATTTTTTGTCTTACAAACAATTTTCTTTATGTGCACATATAAAGTTGATATACTAATCGCATGAATAAACTTAACAAAGCCATTGAAAAAAGAAAAATGATTGTCTTCTTGGATTTAGAAGGTACTCAAACAAGTCATGAAATGATTGCTATTGGTGCAATTAAATGCAGCATATCTAAAAACGGCAAAATTAAAAAATATGGTAAGACATTTAAAAGATATGTTAAAGCCAAAAATAAAATTGGTAATGTTGTCACTAAATTGACCGGAATAAATGAAGAGATTCTTCAAAAAGAAGCGATTAGTTTTAACGATGCAATGAATGAATTTAAAAAATATGTTGGTATGGGGTGGAAAAATGCTTTGTTTGTCACATTTGGAAACCATGATTTAAGAATCATTAGCCAATCGATACAATATAATTTTGCAGTTCCAAAAGAAATATGTTCCCATGTATTCAAAAATTATTTAGATTTCTTACCAGTAATATCTGAATTCATAAAAGATAAAGATAACAATCCTTACTCTTTGATAAATTATTGTCATCTTTTTGGGGTCGAGTTGGCACAACCTGCTCACGATCCATGCAACGACGCTGTTAATCTTGCTAAATTATATGATGCATTCTTAACTAGAAAAGACATTGTTTTTGATGAATATAAAAAAGTTTTAGGCAATCTAAATCACTTACCAAAACCAATTAAAACAATCATCGCTAATTTAAATGCAGGCAACGATGTGACTCCAACAATTTTTGATGAATGTGTGAAGGAATATATCGATGATTAATTATCCAAATGGAAAGAAAAGAATAAATGTAAGCGAAAGCGAAAAAAATAAAAAAAATCGCATATCTATTTCAAGTGCCAACAGAGGGATGGCTTTAGAAAACGATATTAATTTAAGCAATAAATACTATAATGATTTAGATATTGCTTATATCCAAAAACGTCCTACCCCTATCAATGTCGTCAAAGTCGACTATAGCAAAGGTGCAAGAATAACCGATGCCTATTTTGAAAAACAATCGACCACTGACTATAACGGTATTTATAAAGGAAGATATATCGATTTTGAAGCAAAATCTTGCAAAAGTAAGACTTCTTTTCCTTTACATAACATTACCCTTCATCAAATAAAACATCTAAAAAAGATAATTTCCGCTGATGGGATTGCCTTTTTTATCATTGAATTTTCTTATTACGATGAAGTATTTTTAATCGATGCAAAATTCATCATCGACCAATATGAAAACGGAGATAAAAAGTCGATTTCTTATCTTAAAATTAAAGAGATTGGACATCAAATAAAACAAAATTTCAAACCTAGATTAGATTATATAAAGGTTATTAATGAAGTTTATTTTTAATTTCAAAATATTTGCATATTTTTTTGATTTTGCATTCATCGCAATTTGGCTTAACTGCTTTACAAAAATATCTTCCAAAAAAGATGATTTGATGATGAGATTTAATATGCCTTTCAACTGGAATTAATCTTTTTAATTTTTCTTCCACGATTATTGGAGTGTCCTCTTGTTTTGCAAAATTTAACCTTTTAGATACACGTTCAACATGAGTATCTACCGCTAATTCTGGCAGTTTAAAAAATTCGGCTCTGACCACATTTGCAGTTTTGTTACCCACGCCATCAAAACTCATTAATATTTCTTTATTTGAAGGCACTATGCCATCAAATTCTTCATAAAGTTTTTTTACGATTGATTTTAATCTTAAACTCTTTTGATAAGACATACCTAAAGGTTTGATGATGCTTTGAATATCATTTACATCAGCAGCGTATAATTTATCTAAAGAATCATATTTTGAAAATAATATTTCGGTAACTTTATTTACAGATTTGTCTGTTGCTTGAGCGCTCAACATCACCGCGATTAATAATTCATAATCTTTACGATAATTTAATTCACAATGTGCATCAGGAAATAATTCATCAAGATAATTTAAAAATATCTCTATTTTTTCTTTTTTATTCATCATCTTTATCAACCCAAGGTGTTTGCGCAATTCTTATGGTCTCTTCAATATTTTTATGCCATTTTTCACTCAAAAGAGTATGCCCTTCATTTTCTACATCATTTCTTGATGCCCAATTGAGCAAAATTTTATCTATACTTCTAAATGATTTTTTCTTTTTGCTAAGTGCTTCTTTTAAAGCATCAATAATTGTTTCATCACTATATCCAAAAGAAATCCATTCTCTAATTTTAGATATTTCTAAAGGAGATAATGTTCTGCCTAAGCATTCTTGAAAAGTTGCATAAATGTTATCAAGACTTTCTTTAATGTTTTCTTTTTGCATGACGGTTTGTTCTTTGGCAAAAGAAAGTTGAAATTCTTTATACAATTTATTTTTTAAAGGTTGTAAGGTCGTATATGTTTTAGATTTATCTGAAACATAATCAATCATTCCTTTTTTTAATAAATCAGCTAAAATTTTATCGATTTGTTCGATACTCATGGTCATTTTTAAAGATAATAAATCTGCGGTGATTAAAGAATTACCACGTTCGATTAAATGATCGATGATAAATAATGTCATCGTTTCAAGTTCTGTTAGGTTCATTTTCTTATAATTTTCGATTAGTAAATATCTAAAATCAATTGCTTCTCCAATCATATTTCCCCCACTAAGCCAATTTAAAAGGCAAAACAATATGATACGACTTAAACTCCTTTTTTATGTCGATCAAACTAATACCAGCTTTAATCATTTTATTTATTTCTTCTTTTATTTTTTCCACTCTTAATTGCGATATCAAATGAGCGTTTTTTAATATTGAAAATTGCAATGATTCTTCTATTTCAAAATCCAGTATCAAAGAAAAACGAATTGCTCTTAAAATCCTTAGAGGATCTTCTTTTAATCTAACATCAGGTATTCCTATCATTCTAATAAGATTATTATTTAAATCGCTTAGTCCACTTGAAAAATCAAACACATTGCCATCACCATCAATATATATGGCATTAATTGTAAAATCTCTCCTTGAGAAATCAACTTTAACATCATCGACATATTCAACATTAGATGGATGTCTATGGTCAGTATATTTATTTTCCTTTCTAAAAGTGGTTAGATCAAATTTTGTTCCGTTAATTTTTAATTTAATTGAACCGTATTTAGCAAAAGTGTCGTCGACATTTTCAAAAATGTTTTTAATATCGCCAGGTTTAGCATTTGTGGCGACATCAAAATCACTAAATTCATTTCCTAATAAAAAATCTCTTGAACTACCTCCAATTAAATAAGAGGAGAACCCATGCTTTTTTAAAATAGAATATAATGTAATAAAATCATTCGGTAATTGTCTCATGTTTATATAATATATAAATTATTATTCTCTATCAATTAATTCATCACATAACTTTGCATAGAATTCATATATTCTTTCTCTTTTTTCTTTGCTCTTAGAAAAGCCAACTATTTCTGTGTGTGAAATCGACTCATCTAAAGCATCGCCTTTATATTCACCCCAAATAGAACTGGATACGCTAACAAGGCCATCATTTTCATCGTCTTCCCAATGTTTATAAATTTCATTTGGAACGCCCATTATAATGTCTTTGCTCATTTTTTTTACACGACATGAATAGCTTTGATAATACACATTATTATCATCAATAACAACATTATTAAATTCATCTAAATATTCTTTGCTCAACTGCTTATTTAAAGTAAGAGCGTTAGGTTTTTTATCCCCAATAAAACGATAAAATAAATTAATCCAAAAACATATAAACCTAGCAAATTTTATAGGTAATTTTAGCATCTTGCTAGCCATTATAGAACCACGATGTGGCGTCGAAATAGTTGTTAAGGAACAAATAACATTTCCCATATTATATTTATGAATCAAGTATCGAACATCTAATCCACCTTTGGAGTGAGCAATAATATGAACTTTTTTTGCACCAGTTTTTTTTAAAATCTGTTCAATGTATTTTTTAATTTGAACAGCATTCGTTTCAATCGCGCCAAAACCATCGTGATTAGCGATGTAAACATCAAAATCTTCCTTTTTTAAATATTTTACAATTCTTCCAAATGGTCTATATATTTTAAAAAGGCTTTTATGGGCCATACCATGACAAAAAATAATTGGATAACGATTTTTCATAACAATATTATAGCACAAAAAAAGAGGCACAAACGGCCTCTTTTATAGAAATGCAGAATTATAAGCGAGCTTTTAATTTTTTGCTTGCTTTAAATCCAACTGTTTTTGCTTCTGGAATAACTATGTTTTCACCAGTTTTTGGATTAGTGCCATTTCTTGCTTGACGGACTTTAACACTAAATGTACCAAAATCAGTTAATTTAACTACCTCGCCAGCAACAAGTTGTTCACAAATCGTGTTTAAACCGACTCTAATAGCCTCTTCAACTTCTTTTTTGCTTAGACCAGTTTTATTGACGATGACTTCTACTAAATCTAGTTTATTCATTATGTATGGTCCTCCTTAATTTATTTTATTATCATTTTTTTGAGTTTGTCAAAATAAGTTTTATAATTACAATCAATTAAGTAAACTTAAATTCTTTTTCTTAAAATAATTTTTATAGGTGTGCCATCAAAATTAAAAGTAGACCTTAATCTATTTTCGATGTATCTTTCATAAGAAAAGTGCATCCACTTTGGATTATTAACAAATAAAACAAATGTAGGAGGAGCAACATCGACTTGGTTAGCAAAATATATTCTTAATCTGCCACCATTAAAATTTGGTGCTTCATTCATAGATTGAGCATCTTGCATCACTTCATTTAATACATTAGTTGGTACTCTTAAATGATATGCATTGTAAACATAATTGATGGCATCAAAGACCTTATTAATTTTTGTTTTGTTTTTTGCAGAAATGAAAATCATTGGAGCGTATTCTAAAAATGGTAATTCCAATCTCAATTTCTTTGTGAACTCATCTTGTAAAGTTGGTGTTTTTGTCATCAAATCCCATTTATTCACAGCTATAATAACTGCTTTATTATTTTCTATAG
>JAHZFY010000074.1 GCA_019421105.1 bacterium | reverse complement strand
TGATGAAGGATTAAAAAATTTAAAAATGGCTTTAGAATATGGAAAAGTCAAGGAAGTTTATTTAACAAAATATATTCCATTAGATTATAAAGATGCAAAAGTATATTTAATTAGTCAAAGTGTTTTAGATAAGATTTCTTTAAATAAGACACCTGATGGCGTTTGCTTTATCACTGAAATTCAAACCTTTTCTTTAAAAAATTTAAATAAGATAGTCTTTTTAGATGCAGTTCAAGATCCAGGTAATGTTGGGACAATTTTAAGAACTTGTCTTGCTTTTAATGTCGACGCCTTAATATTAGGGAAAGGATGTGCTTCCTTATATAATCATAAGACTTTAATGGCGGCTAAAGGGGCTAATTATAAGTTAAAAGTGATTAATATTAGGTAATGAAGGCAATGGAATATCTAATTTAATACTTAATCAATGCGATTATAAAGTTAAAATACCAATTCAAAATATCGATTCTTTAAATGTTGGAGTTAGCAACGGCATAGTGTTATATCATCTCTTAAACGATTAATATTGACATCTTTAAAATATACCAATAACATAAAAGTGTACAAGATGTCACCCCGATGCATTGCATTATCAAATTAACGATCTTGTCATGTTTTAATAGCCTTTAAGGCAGGGGGTGGGGAATGGTTTATTAAATAAGACAACAGTAAATGTGTAACATTTAATTGTTGTTTTTTTGTTTTTATGATCAAAGAAAGGAGAAATTCATGAAAAACAAATTAATTGGATTATTATTTGCATCATTATTGCTTTTTAGTTCTTGTACGACCAAAAACAATACTTCATCATCGCTTCCTAGCGATTCTTCAAATACCGATACTTCTACATCTACTTCAACTAGCACTAGTGAAGAGAAAAAAGATTATCAAGATATCGCTCTTGCTAAAAAAGGTAAAGATAATGAAGAATACACTATTCAAGGAGTAGTGGCACAATTTACATATAATTACGATGGAAAAGAAGGAGCTTACATCATCGATAAGACTGGTTCGATGTTTGTCTATGGTCCAACTTTAATAAAAGACGCTAAAATCGGTGACACTATCAAAGCTAAAGGCGTCATTGCTCATTATATGTCTGAACAAGAATCTTCAATTGCTGCGACGATTGGATATGATGGGTTATTGCAATTAAAATTAGATACATTTGAAATTATCTATGATTCTTTTTCTAAATTCCCAATGGATAGCGTTAAAGAAATGAGAATTAAAGATGTATGCGAAACAGATTTTAGAGAAAATGATTTAACGACTACAGTTATTAAAACTAAAGCCACGATTGTTGAAGAAGTGGCAACAGGTTATACAAACTATTGGTTTAATGATCTTTCTATGGCGGATAATGTGTATTGTTATTCTAAGATGTCAGGTTCAGATTATTCTTATTTAAAAGAATATGATGGCAAATCATATGAATGCATCATCGCTATTCATTCATTAAGACCAAAAGATGAAGCATGGAGAATCGTTCCAATTCAAATTTTAGATGAAGTTAGTATTACTCAAGATGATGAAGCAACATTTGCTTTAGACCGCTTAGAAAAACAATTTTTAGATGTCTATAAAGGCAGCCGCAAAATTGAATTAAAGCTTCAAGATGAAAAATTATTAGATAAAGCTAGCGTTTCTTATGAATGTCAAGCACACGCGATTACAAAAGAAGGTGAAAAAACCTATTTAAATATCGATGGAACAAAATTAGGTGAATTCACATTAAATATTAAATTAGTGTATAACGGCAAAACTTACATTAGAGAAGTTAAAATCAACGTTTTAGAAAAACCTAACTTCGATGCTACACCAATTAAAGATGTATTAGCAATGGAAGCCAATAATCAAGAAGTAATAGTGGAAGGTGTCTATGCTAGATTCACCGCTAATAGCCAAGGATTATATTTAATAGATGATACAGGCATTATGACAGTTAATTATGTGTCTATTAAATTAGAAGATTATCAAGTTGGTGAAACCATGGTTTTTAAAGGGACTTTAAAAAGAAGTTTTGCAATTGATGATGGAAGCTACGAAGGAAGAAATATATTGATCAACGCTGAATTAATCTATAATGATGGTCAAGTCAAAGATTGGAATAAGGACTTAGTTAAAGGTGAAGAAACACTTGAAAACTTAAGCAAGAATCCAAGTATTGATATGATTGGCAATATATATCAAGTCAGAGGCAAAATTGTCAAAATCGATGCTGGTTTTTATACAACCATGAAAATCGAAGATGAAAATAATTCAAAAATTTCAATGTCGATATACTGCGCGAATGCAAATCAATTAGAATGGTTGTTTGAATACAATAATCAAGTTGTTGATTGCTATATGTTTATCCGCGATAGTAAAACTGGTTCAACACTAAGAATTGAAATATTAGACATTATAAAATAAAGACATACAAAATATTTGTATAATATTTTAGATATGTTAATATGTATCTAGCGATGAAAAGAAGTAGTAAATAAATTCAACGCGGATAGGGAGAGATGGATAGTGGAACCATCTTACGTGATAGTTTATTGAATTCACCTTGGAGCTAGATGAAAATCCGTACGTTGGCGTTAACAACAAATGAGGTCAATTTAAATTGATAAAATAAGGTGGTACCGCGTTAATAACGCCCTTAGGTGCTACCTTTTTATATTTTAGGAGGTTAAAATGGTCAATCAAAATCTAGAATTAATCTTAAACGAAGCATTAAAGCAAGTTAACGATTTAAAAAAAGAATCATCGATGCAGGAATTGATGGAAATCAAAAATAAATATTTAGCTAAAAAATCTGAACTGATGTCTATTTTATCTACTTTAGGTAAACTTCCACCTGAAGAAAGAAAAACATTGGGTCAAGAAGTTAACATAGTTAAAAAACAAATTTCTGATGCGATTGATGAAAAACAAAAAGCAATTGAACAATATCAGTTGAATAAAAAATTAGAACAAGAAACAATCGATATTTCACTACCTGGAAGAAATTGTAGCAGTGGACATATCAATCCATTTTATTTAGTAAAAAAAGAAATTTGCGATATTTTCTTAAATATGGGTTATGAAGTTGTCGAAGGTCCTGAAGTAGAAAGCGATCATAACAACTTTGAATTGCTCAATATTCCAAAAGATCATCCAGCAAGAGACATGCAAGATTCTTTATATATTGATCCAAATACTTTATTAAGAACTCATACTTCTGCGGTTCAAGCAAGAGTAATGCAACAATCTAACGGCAAGCCTTTAAGAATCATTTGTCCTGGAAAAGTATATAGAAGAGATAATGATGACGCGACTCATTCACATCAATTTGCCCAAATTGAAGGATTGTTGATCGATAAAAATATTAATATGGGCCATTTAAAAGCAACATTAGAATTATTTTTAAGAAAATTGTTTGGTCAAGATAGGCAAATCAGATTGAGAAGTTCATTTTTCCCATTCACCGAACCAAGTGTTGAAGTCGATATATCGTGCGCTAATTGCCATGGTAAGGGTTGTTCGATGTGCAAAGGTTCTGGATATATTGAAATATTAGGAGCTGGTATGGTTCATCCAAACGTCTTAAAGATGAATGGCTATGATCCAGAAATATATTCAGGTTTTGCTTTTGGATTAGGTGTTGAAAGAATTGCCATATTGAAATATGGCATTGATGATATAAGAAGAATTTATACTAATGATGTTAGATTCTTACATCAATTTAATAAAAAGAATAATCAATAGGAGGAATAAAAATGAAAGTATCATATAATTGTTTAAAACAATACGTCGATTTAAATGGCATTTCTCCTTTTGAAGTGGCCGATAAACTTACTTTTGCTGGTGTAGAAGTAGAAACAGTTACTCCAATTGCCAGCGGAACAAATTTAGTCATTGGTGAAATCTTAACATGTGAAAATCATCAAGATAGCGATCATCTTCATGTTTTAAATGTTGACTTAGGACCAAAACATGGCGTTAAACAAATCGTGTGTGGCGCTCCTAATGCTAGAAAAGGATTAAAAGTAATCGTAGCTATGGAAGGAGCCGTTTTACCTGAAGTCGTCATTAAAAAAGGTGTTATTAGAGGCGTTGAATCTAATGGCATGTGCTGTTCTTTATTAGAATTAGGTGTCGATAAAAAATACTTAAAAGAAGAACAAACTTTAGGAATTGAAGAATTACCAGATGACGCTGAAGTTGGCAATGAAAATGTTTTAGGTTATTTAGGATTAGATGATTATATCTTAGATTTAAAAGTTTTAGCCAATAGACCAGATTTATTATCCGTATTAAATGTTGCAAAAGAAGTTGGAGCGATATTTATTAAAGAAGTTCGTATTGTTAAATATGAAGAAGAAGGAAATAAACAAACTGATTTTATAATCGATAGCAAAACAAATAAATGCCTTCAATTTTCAATTAAGGTGATGAAAGGCATAAAAAATGGCACATCTCCTAAATGGATGCAATCTTATTTGATGGCGATGGGCATTCGACCAATCGATGCCTTAGTAGATATTGGAAACTATGTCATGTTGATCAGTGGTCAACCTTTACATATCTATGATTATAATAAATTAAATAATAAAGAATTAATCGTGCGCGATGATATTGAAACTGAATTTGTTGCCCTCGATGATAAAACATACAATATCAAAGCTAATGACATTTGTATTACATCTAATGGCAAAATTATGTGTTTAGGTGGTGTAATGGGTTCAAAAGAATGCGCGATTGATGAAAATAGTAAAGACATCGTCATTGAAGCTGCTAGTTTTGACGCAACTACAGTTAGACACACAACAACTAGATTAGGTTTAAATAGCGAATCTTCTTCTAGATTTATCAAAGGAACAAATCATTTCCAAGCAGAACATGTTTTAAATTTTGCAGCGCATTTGATTAAAACCATATGCGGATGTGAAGAAATGTTTATCAATAAACATTATCAAAAAGAAGAATATAAAGAAAACATCATCAAAACAACTTTTGATAAAATCAATGGCCGTTTAGGATCTAATTTTAATAAAGAAGAAATAACAAGCGCATTAAATCAGTTATCATTTAAAGTTATCGATAATGGTAACGATATCGATGTTATTGTCCCTTCATTTAGACTAGATGTTAATACTGACGCAGACATCGCTGAAGAAGTAATTAGATTTAAAGGTTTTGACAATATTGTTTCTAATCTTCCTAATTTAAATCAAAGCGTCGGTCATATGTCAAATCACTTATTTAAAAATGGCCTTATCGAAGAATTTTTGATTTCTAATGGCTTAGATGAAGCTTTGACATATACACTTGTAAGTAAAGCAAAACTTAACGAATGTCAACATTTGTTCAAAGGCGAAGCTTACAAAATTTTAAATCCATTAACCGAAGATCATGAATATGTGAGGATGTCAATTCTTCCAATGTTGATCGATTCGG
>JAHZFY010000073.1 GCA_019421105.1 bacterium | reverse complement strand
CTAACCAATTGGTAAAATCCTATAAAAGAAAAAATATCAAAGTTAGCAAGTTAAAAATTAAAGAATGGGATTATTATTATATTGGCGATGAAAATTTTGGTCTTGCTTTAACTATAGCCGATAATGGATATGTTGGTTTTGCTGGTTTTTCTATTATGGATTTTAATAAAAAAACAGCGATTAATAAATCAAAATTAAGTTGGTTTCCATTAGGAAAAAGCAATCTTCCAAGTAGCAGTATTAATGGTGATTGCATCAAGATGGGTAAAGGATATAACTTCACTTTTTTAAATGACAATTCAAGAAGACATATCATAGTTTGTATGACCATTGATAATAAAGTGTTTGATGCTGATATTAAATTAGAATTGACTAGTCCTAACTCAATGGTAATAGCAACACCTTTTAAAAAGAAAAAGCACTTTTATTATAATCAAAAAATCAATTTGTTATTGGCTAATGGTTACTTTAGATATGGTGATATTTATTATGAATTCAATAATAAATTCGGTGTTTTAGACTGGGGAAGAGGTGTTTGGACTTACAAAAATACATGGTATTGGGCGTCTTGCAGTGGTGAATATAATAATCATCTTATTGGATTTAATTTAGGGTATGGTTTTGGTGATACTTCTAGTGCAAGTGAAAATATGGTTTTTTATGATCAACAATATTATAAGTTAGATGACGTTAAATTTAACATTCCAGTTGATGGAAATGGAAAAGAAGATTATTTAAAACCTTGGACAATCACATCACAAAATAAGGATATCGATTTAAAATTTGAACCGATTTTAAATAGACATGAAAATATTAACGCCATCGTATTGCAGATGAACGCTAATCAGATATTTGGTAAATTTTCTGGTTATTTTAGAGTAGATGATAAAAATATTTATTTTGAAAATTTATACGGATTCGCCGAAAAGGTCAAAAATAGATGGTAATTTTGACTTATTAATATAAATTATTAATCAAAAGTGGTAATATGATTAGGTAAGTATGCCAAACTGTCGTAATTGTGGATCTAGACTTTCTCGATTTGATAAGGACATGTGTCCAATATGCGGGGTTAAAGACCCTTTTTTAGGCATAAATACAGATACCAATGAAATAACAACTGAAATAGAAACAGTCAAAGAAATTAAAAATTACAAACCTAAATCAAAAAAAATTATCTTTATTCTTTCCTTGCTTTTTGGATTTACTGGCGCTCCTTTTTATTATTTAAGATACATTATGACCGCAATTATTTGGTCTATTATCAACTTGATGTGTTGTGGAGCGATTTTTTCAGCATTATTTTTCTTAGGGAAAATCGATATCATCGTTTCAACCATTTTAAGTATTTCATTATTGTTTGTATGCAACATTGTTTTAAGTATTGTTTTAATAACTAAAACAGATTTAAAAGATGGTAAAGGAGAGTTTATTAGGTAATGCAAAGATATTTTATCGATGAATTAAATCATGGAGTCGTCCAATTTAAAAAAGAGGATGCTCACCATATTTTAAATGTTTTAAGAATGAAAACTAATGATAGAGTTGAAGTTGTTTTTGATAAAAAACTTTATATTGCTAGAATAACATCTTTAAATCCATTAAATGCAATCATTGAAAATGAAATTGCGGATGAAAGCGAACTAAAAAATGACATTACTTTATATTATTGTCTTGTCAAAGGTGAAAAATTAGATTTAGTAATTCAAAAAGCTGTCG
Source organism: bacterium (assembly GCA_019421105.1). Lineage (GTDB taxonomy): Bacteria > Bacillota_I > Bacilli_A > RFN20 > CAG-826 > CAJOOD01. The sequence goes on along the minus strand of JAHZFY010000073.1, from coordinate 3,708 downwards.
AATTAGGCGTTAACTCCATTGTTTTATTAAACTCAAAACGAACGATAGTAACTTTTAAAGATGTCGATAAAAAATTAAATAGATTTCAACAAATAATTAAAGGAGCGGCAGAACAATCACATCGTTTGTTTATTCCTACCATAAAAGGTGTTTATGATTTAAGAGATTTAAATATAACTAGTCTTAAAGACCATAATTTTATCGCATACGAGTTAAATAAAGGTAAGCAAGATACTACGTTTAACTATTTTAATGAAATCAAGGAGAATGAATCTATTTCTATATTGATTGGTCCTGAAGGTGGATTTGATCCAAAAGAGGTAGAACACGTCAATAAATTAGGATTTAAAAATATTTCATTAGGTAGTCGCATTTTAAGAAGCGAAACAGCCGCTATTGCCTGTCTTGCTCAATTGAGTTTTATTTTGGAGAGCAAAAATGACAATTTTTGAAATTTTAGATAAAAAGAAAAAAAGAAGACCTTCTTTTGAAAATAGTGAAGACTATTCTTTTTTTATTAAAAATAGAGAATTATTAGTAAATGTTCCTCGTTTTGAATTTTTAGGAAACATTGAAGACAATGAATTTGATATTATCAGGGCAAATATTGTTATTCAGTCATACTTAAATAAACTTTTTATCGAAAAACAGATTGATGAAATTGCTCAAGAATATGAAATTGAAAAATTAGAAAAGGGTAGATTAGTTAACATTTTAAAAGAAAAAATTAATGATTTACCTTATTTAAATTTAAATAAAAATAAGGTATATATACCAATTTTTGCTTTGCCTTTGAATATTGTTTATAGTAAAAACCCTGAAAAATTATACATGTACCCTTACACGCTCTTAAGAAGTGATTACTATGAATTGATTATCGATCTATTTGATGTTTATGGACCAAATTTATTTGACTCATATTTTACAAGATTGATAAAAATATCATCTAATGGAAAAGAAACCGCTTTCTTAAATTATGACACAAATACGGTCTATATCATCAATTCACAAGGTCGATTAGATAATAAAATTGTATTATTCGATAAATATATACTAAAGCCGATGTGCAATCATATGCTTGAAAGATTAAGGCCTTTAATGCATGCATATTTTTCAAATAGCAAAAAAGATTTCATAAATGCACTTCATGAAAATAATTTTATATCTGAGAAGATGTATGTTATCTTATCAAAGGAAATAGTATATGAAAAAAAATAGTTTTTATGTTCATTCATTGGGGTGTAAGGTAAATGCATATGAATGCAGTGCAATAAAATCAAAATTGATAAATGCAGGTTATGTATTAAACAGCGAAGATCCAGAAATCATCATCATAAACACTTGTTCTGTTACTTCGACAGCAGATCAAAAATCTAGACAACACATCCGTAGTTTTAAAAATAACCATCCTGATTCCATTATAGTTGTTATGGGTTGCTATGCTCAAAAGGCACATAAATTTATTTACGATGATTTAAAGGCTGATATTATTGTAGGTAATTCTAACAAGGATAAACTTTTTGACTTGATTGAAACTTATAAAAAAGATCGCATAAGAATAGATTTGACTCAAGATAATACTTCAAAGTTTGATTATGAAGAAATATGTCAAACCGCATATAGTGAAAATGTAAGAGCATATTTAAAAATTCAAGATGGGTGTGATAATTTTTGTTCTTATTGTATTATTCCATATTTAAGAGGCAGAGTTAGGTCTAGATCTTTTCAACAAATTTTAAAAGAAGCTAACGAAATTGTACGACAAGGTTTTAAAGAAATTGTTTTAACTGGAATTCATGTCGGCGGATATGGAAAAGATTTAAAAGAATATAGTTTTTACGATGTTGTTGATGCTCTAACTAATATTGATGGGTTAAAGCGATTAACAATTTCTTCGATAGAGGCAAGCGAAATTGATGATCGTTTAATAAAACTATATAAGACAAAAGACAACTTAGCCCATCATATTCATATTCCTTTGCAAAGTGGCAGCGAAACCATTTTAAAATTAATGAACCGCCATTATGATAAAGATAAGTTTTTAGAAAAAATTACAAAACTAAAAAAAGAATGCAAAGATATTGCCATTACTACTGATGTAATAGTCGGATTTCCTGGTGAAACTGATGATTTATTTAATGAAACATATGAGTTTATTAAAAAAGCTGGTTTTGCTCAACTTCATGTTTTCCCATATTCTATAAGAGAAGGAACAAAAGCCAGTAAGATGGATGGACAAGTTTTGCCTGAAATCAAAAAGCAAAGAGCAAAAAAACTTAGAGAGTTATCTGATGAATGATATGAAAAATTTTTAAAAGAAAATGAAGGAAAAACGTTGGATGTTTTAATTGAATCATACGACGACGATAAAAAAACGGTAAAAGGACACACGTCAAATTATATTAATTTGACTATACCTGGTAGCAAAGATATGGTCAATACAATTATTAAAGTAAAAATATAGTATCATTCTAACTAATTTCATTTTTTTTAGAACTTGTCTAAAAATATTTGACTTTCGCTAGTATTATTTTTATAATATGACAGGTAATTAGCAAAGGAGATTATTAATTATGGCAGTCCCATTCCGTAGAACTTCAAAAAGAACAAAAAGATTAAGAAGAACTCACTTTAAGTTAAATGTCACTGGCTTAGTTACTTGTCCAAATTGTGGCGCAATGACAAAATCACATCGTGTTTGTCCAACTTGCGGTTACTATGATGGAAAACAAGTTTTAGTTAATGGAAAATACCAAACTTCTGCTGAAGTTAAAAAACAAGAAGCAACTGGTAAAAAATCTGTTAAAAAAGCCACAAAAAAAGCAAAAGAAGAAACTTCAAAATAAATAGCCGTTAACAAACGGTTATTTTTTTATTAAAATTATAAAAGAGGTAATTATTATGAAATTAAACAAATACATTGATCACACCATCTTAAAACAAGATGCAACTCCAAGCGATGTTGAAAAATTATGTTTAGAAGCAAAAGAATATGATTTTATGTCAGTTTGTGTAAATCCTGCTTATGTTCCATTAGCATATAATTTATTAAAAGATAGCGATGTTAAAGTTTGCACTGTTGTAGGTTTTCCTTTAGGCATGAATCTACCTGAAACTAAGGCAGATGAAGCAAAATTATGTATCAAATTAGGTGCGACTGAAATTGACATGGTCATTAATGTAGGCATGTTGAAAGCAAAAAACGATAAATATGTCGAAGATGAAATCAGGATGGTTAAACATGCTTGTGGTGACGTTTTGCTAAAAGTTATTATTGAAACATGTTTGCTTACCGACGAAGAAAAACAAAGAGCATGTTTATTAGCAAAATCAGCCGGAGCTGATTATGTTAAAACTTCTACTGGTTTTTCAAAAGGTGGAGCAAAAGCTGAAGATATAGCTTTGATGAGAAAAACAGTAGGCTCTCATATGGGCGTTAAAGCTAGTGGTGGTGTTCACACATATGAGGAAGCAATGTCAATGATCGAAGCTGGAGCATCAAGAATTGGTGCATCTAGTAGTGTTAAAATTATTGAAGGAGAAAATAAATAGTTGTAATTTATATATCCTTTATATATAATTATTTTTGCGATTTAAGTAAGGAGGTGGATATCGATGCCAAAAACAGTAGTTCGCGAAGGTGAATCCTTAGATGAAGCTTTACGTAGATTTAAACGTCAAGTCAATAAGGCAGGTACCATCCAAGAA
>JAHZFY010000072.1:583-5512 GCA_019421105.1 bacterium | reverse complement strand
AAAAGTCTTAGTCTTTGATTTAGGTGGCGGTACATTCGATGTTTCTATCTTAGATATCGGCGATGGAACATTTGAAGTTATCTCTACAGCTGGTGATAACCATTTAGGTGGCGATGACTGGGATGCAGTTTTAGCTGATTGGATTAAAGCTCAAATCAAAATTCAAAATGGTGTTGATCTAACAGATAAAATGGCTCTTTCAAGATTTAAAGAAGCTGCTGAAAAAGCAAAAATTGAATTATCAAGCTCAATTGAAACTTTAATTTCATTACCATTTATTGGTATGTCAAGCAATGGTCCTATCAACTTTGAAACCACATTGACAAGAGCTAAATTCCAAGATTTAACCAAACATTTATTAAAACGTTGTGAAACCCCATTACGTCGTGCATTAAGCGATGCTAAATTATCCGCAAGCGACATTGATCAAGTCTTATTAATCGGTGGTTCAATTCGTATGCCTGCTGTTCAAGAATTGGTTAAAACTTTAACTGGCAAAACTCCAAACTTGTCCATTAACCCAGATGAAGCTGTATCAATTGGTGCTGCAATTCAAGGCGGTGTTGTGTCTGGTGATGTTAAAGACGTAGTCTTACTTGATGTGACTCCATTAATTAATAGAAATACAACTATTCCAGTCACAAAATCTCAAATTTTCTCTACAGCACAAGACAATCAACCTGCTGTTGACATCTCTGTTTATCAAGGTGAACGTCCAATGGCAAGAGATAATAAGTTATTAGGACACTTCCAATTAACTGGTATTAATCCTGCTAGACGTGGCCAACCAAGAATCGAAGTTACTTTCTCAATCGATGTTAACGGTATTGTTAAAGTCAGCGCTAAAGATTTAGATACACAAAAAGAACAAAATATTACTATTTCTGGTTCTAGTGGATTATCTAAAGCCGATATTGATAGAATGGTGAGAGAAGCTGAAGAAAATCGTGAAGCTGATGAAAAACGTAAAGAAGAGGCTGAATTAAGAAATAAAGCTGAAACTTACATCAACGAAATCGATACTGCATTAGCAGAAAAAGGTGATAGTTTAGATCCTGTTCAAAAAGAACAAACACAAAAACTAAGAGATGAACTAAAAACCGCTTTAGATAACAACGATTTTGAAACATTAAAAAATCGTATCGGCGAATTAGAACAAGCTGCTGCTTACATGCAAAACGCACAAAACAACGCTAACGGTGGAACAAACCAAGGAACACCAGGTTCTAATCCTGATGATATAGTCGATGGCGGCTCTGGAGACGCTCAAGCTTAATAACAAGGGGCTTAAAGCCCCTTTCAAAGTAAAAGAAAGGAGAAACTATGGCAACTAAAAGAGATTTTTATGAAATTTTAGGTGTTTCAAAAAGTGCTTCAAAAGATGAAATAAAGTCTGCTTATAGAAAATTAGCAAAAAAATATCATCCTGATAATAAAGAAACGGGAAACGAAAAACTTTTTAAAGAAGTACAAGAAGCATACGATGTTTTATTTGATGATAATAAAAGAGCAGCTTATGATCGATTTGGGCATGCAGCTTTTGACCAAGCTGGTGGCAACCCTGGTCAAGGCAATCCTTTCGGTGGTGGCTTTGGTGGCAATCCTTTTGGAGACGAGGGCATTGACTTAGGAGATATTTTTTCATCATTTTTCGGTGGTGGTTCAAGACGAAGTCAAAATACTGGACCGGTTCGTGGCAGTGATGTCATCATGCGTTTAAGTGTTGATTTCATGGACACTATCAATGGCAAAGATATAAGTATCCCATATACATATGATGCACCATGTTCTAGTTGTAATGGCACAGGCGCTAAAACACCTAACGATGTCAAAACTTGTCCTCACTGTAACGGAAAAGGATATATTAGAACACAAAAACGTTCTTTATTTGGTGTAGTAGAATCGCAAGATGTTTGTCCAAATTGTGGAGGAAGTGGAAAAATTGTTACCAATCCATGTCCTACATGTAACGGAAAAGGATATATTAAAAGTAAAATCGATCTTAAATTACATATTCCTGCCGGCATTAATAATGGTCAACAAATTAGAGTCAATCAAAAAGGTGAACGTGGTAAAAATGGTGGACCTAACGGAGATTTATATGTCGAAATTGTCGTTAAGCCAGATTCAACATTCTCTAGAAGAGGCAATGATATTTATATAGATTTACCATTATCTATGGTCGACGCAGCTTTAGGTATAGATATTGAAGTCCCTACTGTTTATGGCACTAAGATTTTATCAATTCCAAGTGGAACTCAACCTAACACTACATTAAGAATGAAAGGCTTTGGTGTCAAAGATTTAAAAACCCAAAAACCAGGTGATCAATATGTAAATGTTAAAATTCAAATTCCAACAAATTTGAAAAAAGAAGAAAAGGAATTGTTAAAACAATTTAAAGAAGTTGGACAAAAATCCTTATTCAAAAATAAGAAGAGAAAATAAACGATGCACACGCATCGTTTTTATTTGCTTTTTATTTAAAACGCCCCTATTAGTATTGAGGTGTTTTTATGTATTATATTAAGCAATTAAAAGAAGACGACTGCGGCTTTGCAAGTTTAAAGATGTTGCTTGCCAAAATCAATAAATGCAAAAATTATATTTATTTAAAACAAGATTTAAATCATGGTCCATATTCATATCAAGACTTAATCGATACTGCAAAAGAATATAAATTAGATTTAAAGGGTTATAAATATAATAATCTCGATGAGTTAAAAAATGATTTAAAAACTTGGTGTTTGGTAAGTGTATGCAAGGATAATTCAAGTCATTGTGTCATAGTTAAAAAAATAACTAATCGACAAGTATATATCATTGATCCGTATATAGGCATATACGAATTAAGCAGAAGCGAATTCGAAAATATTTGGGATAAAACAGCTTTAATAGTCGATGATTATTCATCAAATAAAATCGAAAAAATCAAATTTAAATTTCATAATAACTTATTAGTAATTTTTTCAATAATTTTACTAACTTTGTCATTAATTAGTAGTTTTTTAGGAATAAATTATATAAATGAAACAATTGATTATATTGTCCCTATAATCCTATTTATTGCATTTTTTGTATTTGAACTTTCATATAGATTTTGCAATATTCAAATAATGAAAAACATGGATAAAAATGTTTTAAACGATGATAACTTTTCTATTTTAAAAAGCTCAAATAAAAAAGATGTATATGAAGTATTTTCCAAATATAAACATAACTTTTTGATGCTTATTAATAATGTCTTTAAAAGTTTCATAATTTCGATGTTTTTGATTGTTGTAGGTATATTAAATAATCCGAATCATTTTCTTTTTGTTATTGGTGTATTGGTTATCTCTATTTTAGATGTTGCTATTTTAAAGCCGTATTTTAAAAAAGCTGAAAGGAAAATATTAAACAAGCTCGCCTATAGATACGCTAGTTTGCATATGATTAAAAACATCGCTATCATAGCTATTTTGATAATGTGTATTTTACTAGATATGTTTATCAATGATGTTTATAATCTGGCTTATTTAATTATGTATTGTGTCTGGTATTATACTTTGTATAAATCCTTTAGTTATATCTTCAATTTAAAATCGTATTTAGATGAATTGAATGTATATAAATGCTTATTGATTAATTCGTTGTCTAGAAAGACTACTAAATAATTCTTATTTATGATAAAATTATTTTGTATGGAATTAGATTTTACTTCATTTTCTACCATCTATGATAAATATCAAGACTCGTTTGAAACAATTATTGATGTTGCTTGCAAACATTTAAATATAAAAGCAAACTTGATTATTTCAGTTACCATCGTCGATAATGATTTTATTCATAGATTAAATAATGACTATCGAAACATCGATAGACCAACAGATGTTATTTCATTTGCTTTTTTAGACGGGACAAATCAAAAAGAAACATTGTCTCATCAAATAGGCGATGTTGTATTAGGAGAAATGTATATATCTTTTGAAAAAGCCGAAGAACAAGCAAAAGAATATGGCCATTCCATTGAAAGAGAAATGAATTTTTTATTTGTTCATGGGCTATTGCACTTATTAGGATATGATCATATTAAACCAGATGATGAAAAAATTATGTTTCCTTTACAAGAGGAAATTTTAAATTTAGCAAAGGAGAAAATATATGAACGTTAATGACTTAGTTAAAAAGGCTATTGAAGCTCGAGAATTATCTTATTCGCCTTATTCAAATTTTGCTGTCGGAGCAGTTTTAATTTGCAAGGATGGTAGCGAGTTTATTGGCGCTAATATCGAAAATGCTTCCTATCCACTTTGTATGTGTGCAGAAAGAAACGCGATTTATAATGCTATGATGCATGGTAAAACAAAGGCTGATTTTAAAATGTTAGTTTTGTCTGCGGATACAGATAATGTTTGTTCTCCTTGTGGGGCTTGTAGACAAGTTATTAGCGAATTATTGCCTTTAGATGCTGATATTATCATGTCTAATTTAAAAGGCGAAACCGTAATAAAAAAAGTGAGTGAATTGTTACCATTTGCGTTTGATAAGGATGATTTAAAATAATATGAAATCGGGATTTGTCGCGGTTATTGGAAGGCCTAATGTTGGTAAATCAACACTAATGAATGCTATATTAGGTACAAAAATTTCAATTGTTACTGATAAAAGTCAAACAACTAGAAATAACATCAAAGGTATTTATACTACAGAGGATACACAAATTGTTTTTGTAGATACTCCTGGAATTCATAAACCATTTCAAAGATTAGGCCAAGAAATGAATTCTATGGCATATTCTGCTTCTAAAGATGTTGATGCAGTTATACTTGTAGTTGATGCTGGACAAAAATTTGGCAACGGTGATGAATTTTTAATTGAAAATGTAAGAGTGAATGTTCCTTTATTCATTGTTTTGAATAAAATTGATACAACTAACATCATTCAAGT
>JAHZFY010000072.1:0-573 GCA_019421105.1 bacterium | reverse complement strand
AAAATATACTTCTCTTTATCCAAATGCAAAAATTATAGAAACGGTAGCTATTGAAAATTTTAATGTCGAATTTTTGATCGATGAAATAAAAAAAGTTTTACTAGAAGGACCAATGTATTATCCTGAAGACCAACTTTCTGATAGAGACATGAGGTTCCAAGTAAAAGAAATCATAAGAGAAAAAACTTTATTATTCCTTGATAAGGAAGTACCACATTGTTTAGCGGTTGAAATTGATTCTTTTAAAGAAAATAAAAAATCAATCGATATAGATGCTTCTATCATTGTTGAAAAGCCATCTCAAAAAGGAATCGTAATTGGAAAAGAAGGCAAGATGATTAAAAAAATTGGAATGGCAGCAAGAAAAGACATTGAAAAAATTGAAAATTGTCATGTAAGACTTAATCTATATGTAAAAGTTGAAAATGACTGGAGAAATAAAAACTCTTTATTAAAAATGTTTGGATATTTAAAACAAAATAACTGATGGAACTCTTGATTACAAAAATTGTTGAATATAAAGAAAAAGATGCGATTATAAATGCTTTTAATGAGAGTGAAAATATATCAATA
>JAHZFY010000071.1:4170-5896 GCA_019421105.1 bacterium | reverse complement strand
CATGCTAGCATCTAAATAAACGGCACTTGGATTAAAAAATGCTGCCATTTCAGTAATATACGCTTTTTCAGTAAAGAAATAAGATAATACACCTTTGGCGGAAAAAGTAGTTTCAATACCTTCTTCACCAGCTCTAACTTGTCTTACTTCATCATATGGTTCGTGTTCTGTTAAGACAAATTCATAATGATTATTAGCAATGACGATATCGTTTTTATAAGACGTGATGGTTGAATCGATATTAACAGGACCCATTGGTTCCCAATTGGCATTATAAAATTCAGATTGGAAAGTATCAATAACTGTAGTTTTTGTATCTTTTCCATAGGCTTTTAAATTATCTAAGATTTTAAGGACATTTTCTTCGCTGATATTGCCTTCATTGATACCTTCAACGATTTGGCTTGGTGCACCGCTTGTTTGCTCTTTGGTAAATGTTCCTTCAGCAAATGGTTCAACATTATCTTTATTTAATTCACCATATGTGAAATTACTAGCGGCAAAATATTGAACACTATTGACGTGATTATCAACATCTTCTTTATATCCTGGATCAAATAAATCGAGTTCAAATTCAATTTCTGTAACATTTTTGTCTTTATCTAATGCGACAGTCATCGTACCAACTTCGTGTGCAAAACCCATTGTAGGATCTTCTAAAGCATAAGCAGAATAAGATGCAATGTAATTATCGCCTTCTTTTACAACTTTATAAGCATCTTCTTCATGGATGAATCCAACTTCTGTTTCCCATAATTTAGTAGGGTCGCTAAACACTGTATAACCATCTTTTAATAAGCCTACATACACTCTAGATAAGTCATCCATATTAAAATATTTATTATTTTCATAATAGTTGATAAAGCTATTTTCCGTGGCAGTAGAAGAAACATATCCATTAACAAAATAAGCATCGTTGATATAATATCCACGACCTTCACCTTCATCTACTTTATTATCTAAAACTAAGCTAGGTTTGCTTGGTTCATAATTTTTAATAACTTGCTTGTAACTTTTATCATGTAACTCATATTCAACACTTTGAGCAGTATTAGTGTAAATATCGCCATTTATAAAGTTATCTTGATACCTTCTTGTCGTGAAGGTATATCCATTAATTTGTGATTCACTCAACTTTTTAATTGCATTAGCAACTTCTTCCATGCTAATTGGGTGGGTTGGTTTGGTGGTTGTTGTGGTTGTTGTAGAATCTACTTCACTACTTGAAGATTCTTCTGATGTTTGACACTAACGGCTAAAAGTAAAACACCAAAAACAGTAAAGTTTTTCATTTTCATAAATTATCCCCTTTCAAAAAACTTTAATAATATTTGAGGATAATATTAATCATTTGCGTAGTAAAAATCAATATTTTTTTAATTTTTTATTTTACGCTTTCAACTTTGATTGTATTGGTATTGCCACTTAACCCATTGACAAGACCACCAGTTAAAACAACATTATCGCCCGATTCTAATTTCATTACTTTAGTAGCGATATTTAATGCATCTTCATACATGCTATCAGTTGTTTCACATTGTTTGCCCATGCTTGGTGTAACGCCCCATGATAGATTTAATTTACGATAAACTTTTTCTTGTGTAGTAATGCCAACAATATCGATTGGGCATCTAAATCTAGATACCATGCGAGCAGTCATACCACTCAATGTAGAAACAACGATACATTTTGCATTGATATCAATCGCCATTGCGCATGTAGCGTG
>JAHZFY010000071.1:2648-4160 GCA_019421105.1 bacterium | reverse complement strand
ATTTTGTAGAAGTAAACCAATCACTATAATTGATGCTTTTTTCAGTAAATTCACAAATTTTTGCCATATTTGTCAAAGCTTCAACAGGATATTTACCACTTGCGGTTTCTCCTGATAACATCACTGTACTTGACCCATCATAAACAGCGTTAGCAACATCAGAAATTTCCGCTCTGGTTGGTCTAGGGTTTCTAATCATCGATTCGAGCATTTCTGTTGCAGTAATAACACGTTTACCTAATAAACGGCATTTTTCGATCAAATATTTTTGAATGCTAGGCACTTCGATAAAAGGGATTTCAACACCTAAATCACCACGAGCAATCATGATTCCATCCGCTAGTTCACAAATTTCATCGATGTGATCCACTCCGCTTCTATTTTCAATTTTAGCAATGATATCGATGTCTTTTCCCCCATTGTCATCTAAAAATTTTCTCATAGATGCAATGTCTGATTTTTTGCTGACAAATGAAGCTGCAACAAAATCAACATCGTTTTTAATGCCAAATAATAAATCTGCTTTATCAGCATCGCTTAAAAATTCATTATTTAAAACCTTGTTTGGGAAATTCATTGATTTTCGATCGGATAATTCGCCACCAGCGATGACATCACAAATTGCATTGTTACCTTTAATTTCTTTGACTTTAAAAATAACTAAACCATTGCAAACCATGATTGTATCGCCCACATTTAATTCTTCAATTAGATGTGGATAGTTGACGGATACGATATGTTCATCACCGATGACATCATCAGTGGTAAATGTGAATGTTCCACCATCTTTAACGACAACTTTTTTATCTTTAAATGTTTTAATTCTATATTCTGGACCTTTGGTATCGAGCATGATAGCGATAGGCAAATTCAATTTTTCACGCACTTTTTTAATTGTATCAATCTTTTTTTGGTGTTCATCATGAGTGCCATGAGAAAAATTTAATCTAGCCACATTCATGCCGGCCAAACACATCTTTGTTAAGACGTCTTCCCTTTCACAAGCTGGACCAATTGTACATATAATTTTTGTTTTGCGCATAGTTTTATCCTCAATAAAAATCAACAATAACTACTTTATTATATTGCATTTTTACAATATGTAAAATATATAAAAGAAAAAAGGCCCTAAAGCCTTTAATCTAATTCCAAACTACCAGTATATAATTGATAATATGTTCCTTTTTTCTTTAATAATTCTTCGTGATTGCCTCTTTCAATAATTTGTCCATGGTCTAAGACCATAATTGCATCAGAGTTTCTAATCGTAGAAAGTCTATGAGCAATTACAAATACAGTTCTTCCTTTCATTAAAGCATCCATGCCTTCTTGAACCAAAGCCTCTGTTCTTGTATCAATTGAAGAAGTTGCTTCATCTAAAATCAAAACTGGAGGGTTAGCAACCGCGACTCTTGCAATAGATAATAACTGTCTTTGACCTTGTGATAAATTATTACCATTAGCGGTTAAAATGGTGTCATAACCATTTGGTAATCTTTCAATAAATTCATG
>JAHZFY010000071.1:2394-2638 GCA_019421105.1 bacterium | reverse complement strand
AGCAAGTTTTGCCGCAGCGATGCATTCTTCATCTGTTGCATCTAAATTACCGTATCTAATATTTTCCATAATCGTTCCAGAAAACAAATTAGTGTCTTGTAAAACTAAGCCTAACGAATTTCTTAAATCACTTTTTTTAATCTTATTGATGTTGATACCATCGTATCTAATTTTCCCATCATCGATATCATAGAACCTATTGATTAAGTTAGTTATTGTAGTCTTTCCAGCCCCAGTCGCCCAA
>JAHZFY010000071.1:1355-2384 GCA_019421105.1 bacterium | reverse complement strand
GTTGATATCCTTTAAAACTAAATGAACACCGTCATAGGCAAAATCAACATCTTTTAATACGATGTCACCGTCTAATTTAGTGTAGGTTAAAGAACCATCTTGATGAGGGTGTTTCCATGCCCATTGACCAGTTCTTTCTTCACATTCTTTTATAGTTCCGTCTTCATTAATTTTGCAATTAACTAATTTGACATAGCCATCATCAACTTCAGCTTCTTCATCGATTAAGGCAAACATTCTTGTAGCACCAGCCATACCTAAGACAACAGAGTTAAATTGGCTCGACGCATTCATGACCGCGCCAGTAAATTGTCTTGCAATCATTAAAAACATGATGATAGTGCCAATTGCAATAGCTTTATCTTCAAACCCACTTATCGTTAGATTTGGTACGCCACGTGTAAATAAAATACCACCAATTAAAGCGACAGAAATATACATCAAATGACCAATATTTCCTAACATTGGCATCAAGATATTAGTGTAGGTATTACCCTTTGTTCCATATTTAAAAAATACAGCGTTAACATCATCAAAACCTTGTATGGATTCTTTTTCATGATTAAAAACTTTTACGACTTTTTGTCCGCTTAACATTTCTTGGACATAGCCTTCTAATCTAGCGAAATTGACTTGTTGTCTTAAAAAAGCTTTTGAAGACGCTCCACCACACATCTTTGTAGCAAATACCATGATAATTGAAAACAATATAACGACACTTGACATATATATCGATGATGTCAACATGACGCATAATAAAATAATAATCGTCAATAAATTCATCAATAACTGCGGTAATGTTTGAGCGCTCAATTGCCATAAGCTATCCGCGTCGTTTGTATAAGTGGACATAATTGCCCCATGCTTATTTGTATCAAAGAATTTAACTGGTAAATCTTGCATTTTTGAAAACATCATCATTCTAAATTTTTCAATAAATCTTTGACCAGTAATCGCGATGACTCTTTGATAAAAGAAAACAGATAAGATACCGATAATATAAATACCCGCCATGACACATGATAAGAT
>JAHZFY010000071.1:0-1272 GCA_019421105.1 bacterium | reverse complement strand
AGCGATTTGTCCCTTTGCAAAAGGAGTGATAATCGTATTGATTAAATAACCAACTGCTACTGTATTTAAAATCGATGCAGCCGTTGAGATAATCAAAAAGAAAATAATTGCAGCATATTTCCAAGGGAAGGTCTTTAACATGGTTTTAATAAGCCTAAATAAAACCTTAATCGAAGGTTTTTCACCAGTTCTTTCTAACATTATTCAAGACCTCCTTTCTTTGTTTGAGAAATATAGCATTCTCGATATATTTTGTTGTTATTTAAAAGATATTCATGAGTGCCGATATCATCGATTTTTCCATCGTTCATGACGATAATTCGATCAGCATCTTCAATAGACGCCACACGTTGAGCAATAATAAATTTGGTAACTTCAGGAATATATTCTTTAAATGATTTTCTAATTTTAGCGTCAGTTTTTGTATCGACCGCGGAAGTTGAATCATCTAAAATTAAGATTTTAGGTCTTTTTAATAATGCTCTTGCGATGCATAGACGTTGTTTTTGACCACCAGAAACATTTGTTCCACCTTGTTCGATTTTATGATCATATCCATCTTTAAATTGCATGATGAATTCATCCGCGCAAGCAAGAGAAGCGGCGTGTTTTATTTCTTCATCGCTTGCATTCGCGTTACCCCACTTTAAATTATCTTTAATAGTTCCTGAAAATAAGACATTTTTTTGAAGGACAACACTGACTTGGTCTCTTAAAGATACTAAATCATAATTTTTGACGTTGACACCGCCAACTAAAACTTCCCCTTCAGTGGTGTCATATAATCTAGAAATTAGATTTACAAGTGTAGATTTAGCTGAACCAGTCGCACCAATAATGCCGATTGTTTCACCAGATTCGATTTTAATATTAACGTTGCTCAAAGCAAATTTATGAGCTTCTTTTTTGTATTTAAAAGAAACATCTTTAAATTCCACTGAACCATTTTTAACTTCATATATAGGATTTTCACAATTGGTGATAGTTGGTTTTTCCATTAAAACTTCATAGATTCTATTCATGGAAGTATTCGCCATAGTAACTGTGATTAAAACCATGCCTAACATCATTAAATTAAACATCGTTTGAACACCGTATAAGGCAATAGAATTCAATGTGCCAGTAGTGATATTATCATTGCCATTTAAAATGGCACTTCCTCCAAAATAAATGACAAATGAAGTGAATAAATAAATGCATAATTGAACTAATGGATTAGCTAAAGCAAATATTTTATCCGCTCTTATAAAATTATCCGCTACTTCGTTTGCT
>JAHZFY010000070.1 GCA_019421105.1 bacterium | reverse complement strand
CTAATAAACCTACTTCTTCTTTGATTACTTTTGAAAGTGCGACCGGTATTGTATATAGTGTGGATGTCACATTTATTGAAACAAAGATTGAAGATTTAAGTTTCATGTGCACTGATGACATCATCGAAAAAGAATATGATGAAAACTCTCAATTATCAGCTTATGTAATTTATAACAATACAACTTATGAATCTATTTATGTTTCTACTTCAAGTGGAAAAATAGATCAAAATGACATCGTTTTTGAAATTGAACATAAAGAATTAATGTCTTTAACGCTCACTAGCGCAACCGATAAAATGTTAACTTATAAATTAGAAGTTTTAGATAATCCAACTAATATATTAAAATCATCAATCACTTTTAAATCATTATCCAATAGCGATGTTATAGAAGTAGTCAATTTTAAATTAAAACAAAAATTAGAACACGATGACCTACTTTCTTTTATGAAAGCTCACACTTATGTTTATAAAAATATATATACTAATTTAGTATATAAAGTTACCTTTACAAGCGATAGTGAAGGCATTTATTATGACAATTTAGGTGAAGGAGAAATCCAAATACCATTCACTTATTCCGTCAATGAAAACTATTATTTAGATATGAAATTTAGTAAAGAAACATATTATAAATATGATGCAAAAGATTTAAGAATTACAAGAGACGGCAAGAATTTAAAATTATTTGTAGGAGATGGTTCATACGCAACTCATACGTATGTAGCAGAATAAATTTATGAAAAAAATAATATCTATTTTAACCTTGGGTTTAGCATTGCTTTTAAGTGGATGTAGCAATGTTATTTCTTCTAGCGAAACTTCAAATAGTTCAACATCATCGATAACGAATCCTATCGATGGAATCGATATGGAATTACTCAACTCATTAAAGGAAAAATTATATGAGTTAGATAAAGAAGTTAGCAAAGAAAAAGAAACATCTTTACAAACTGATGATTATGGTGGTGGAGTATCGATTGATACTTCAATTAATAGCGTGACCACAAAATATAAAAATGATTTTATTCAAACTACCGCGGATGCTGAAATTGAAGGCTCTTCTTCTTCTTATTCATATGTTAAAGAAAAGGGTTTAGTGGATAATACAAAGTATTATGAAGTCATTAAATTTGATACTGATGAAAATAACAAAACCACTTTATATACCTTAAGCGATAATTATAAGCAAGAAGAATTCGCTTTAGGATTTTCTAGTTTTTTTGCTATGACAATGGTCAATGGCATGATTTCTTTTAAAGAAAGTCAAGACGGTGATATTTATCATAATTTTGACACTATTGATTTAAGTAAAGATGGCAATAAATACTTCTATTTAAAATGCATTGTTGGAGAAGATGATAATTTCGATTATAAATTCGAAATCAGCGCGGATGTTACAATTAAAAATAATGAAATAACAAATTCTCAAATTATCGCCTTGCAATCATTGGTCAATGATACGAATTATTCATATGTAAAAAAAGATATCACCTATTATCGAGATGAAGTTATTGAGTATCAAGGAGAAAAGATCGATTATGAATTATATCTATAAGAGTATTTTTACAAGCTTAACTGTAGGTGTGTTCTTTTTTGGTCTAAGTGGTTGTCAAAATAATGTCAACTCTTCAACTTCTCTTCCAAATGAAAAATATGGACAATTCAGCGTTGAAACTTTTGACTATTTTAAAAACAGTATAATTTTATATAAAGCAGATTTAAATAATTTTACTTCTAGTGGCGATTATGATTCACAAGTCGAATTAAAAATCAGTGAAGGCAGATATCATTTTAAAGAAATGATCGATGGTGCCACTATGAAAAATGGCGAGATTAAAATATTTAAAACAAAAGATGGATATTCATCTATCAAAGAGATAAATATCGATAACAAAGTCGAGGAAAAATATCTATTTTTTAGCAATCATGAGCAAGTTAGATTTGATGATTATTATTTAAATCCATTTCAATATATCGATTTTGAAGATTTAAATTATAGTCCAAGTTCAAAGACATATACTTTTGATAACAAACAATCTTTAGATAAATTTTATAGGTCATTATCATATTATGGAGAAGATTTAGTTAAGTTCCATTTAAAATACAATGCCTTTGATAATAACTTTGAAGTATATTATGAAGCAAAAACATCATCATATGAAGTAATAGGTAATGGAATTATTTCAATAGGTAAAGAAGAAGTAAAAGATGTTTTACCATATGAACATTTGAATTATCATGATGAAATTTTAGCCGCTTTAAATGAATTAGATGATACAAATAATTTTACATATAATGTTACAAGAATCGATTTAAACGAAAAACACCCTCAACAAAATCTAACAACATATTTTACTGATGATGTGATTTTATATCCTAGCGATCCGTTTGTTGGATTTAATAATCCTTATGGCGTTGGTAAATTTAACGATGGAAGCATCAGACATTTTGATGTGATCAATCAAAAAGTTGTTCCAGGATTTAAAGATGAATATTATCGTCCATCATTTGATGCTTGCGCGGTGGAACTATATCAACAAATCGATGAAAATATTTATCAAATCGACTCTTTAGAAATTGGAAAGACAATTGCAATGAGCATGGCAAATACATATGATGAAGAGTCTTTAATCGAATATTTTGGAATTAAATCTAATTTCAAAATTGAAGTAACAAATGGACATTTAAAGGCTTTTTCATATGTTGTGCAAAGAGTTTATAGCGATTATATTGTCGCAAATGAACTTTGCGTTGTAACTATTAGTGATGTCAACACTACAAAAATCGATGAAAGTTTAGTTTTTGAAGTCAACGATGAAAGTGTCACAAAGCCAAAATACATCGGAACTTGGGAAGGCAAAAACCGTATTGGCGATATGAAAATGCACACTCTTATCATCAATGATAACGACGAAATAATTTTAGATGGTAAAACCACAAGCGATGTTAGTTTTGATCCAACTGATGGATATAGTTTTAAATGCGATGGATTAACTTATGTCGCGGTTTTAACCGCACAAGAAAACCTATTTATTTATGATATGGCTTCTTCATATTTAAATATTATCGCTAATAAAAAGTAATTATTTATTTTTTAATATATCGTTTTGCATGGCTTTGCTAGATTTTAAAAAACCTAGTAAAACATCTTCATAATATTTTTTAAATTCCTCTTGATTTATCTTCAAGAGGTTTTTTTCTAGCATTTGAGCTTCTCTATTTTGGTCTAAAACAGGAATATTATTTTCAATTTTAAATTCGATGACATTTTTCACAATTGTCATTCTTTTTTCAAACAGTTCAATTATTTTAGTATCGATTTCATCGATTTGTTGACGATACAATTTTAATTTGTCCATATTTCACCTCTATAATATAGCAAGTCCAATTGGATAACCTATACACAAAGCAATTATGATAGATAATACCATTAATATGCTTCCATAAATCAAAACATCTTTCGTATTGCAAGATTCACTAGCTGATACAATTGCAATATGTGGCATAGATGGTGGAGTAGCAAAGGCAAAGCTTGCTAACATACCGATTATACAAATAGTAGCAGGAATACTTAAAGGAGTGGAGATGCTTGTTAAAACAGCACTAGCGACCGCGGCAACTAAAGTCGCAGTGACCATGTTAGATGATAAATTAGTTTGTAAAGCCGCCCAGGAAGCAAAAATAATTAATAATAAAATCGCAGGCAAGCCATTTAAAACTGACCCAAGATTATTTTTTAAATAATCCACTAAACCAATTGAATCACTTTTTAAAGCCGCTCCTAATGCAAGAGTTGCTGCACACATTATTAAACTAGACCAAGGTATGCCGTTTTTTAAAGCATCATCTATTTTTAATAATGGCTTATTATCGATTCTTATGATACATAATGCTATTGTTCCTAGCAATGGAGGCATAGCCATTCCATAACCATTAAATAAATTATAAAAATCTGGCCATGCAGTTTTAAGTAAGGATGGAAGTATCCATAATATTAATACAGTGATAAAGATTATCAAAGTTACGATATCTTTTTTGTTTAATTTTTCTAACTCAGCTTTTAAATTAGAAACATTTTCGTAATGGATATTTTTTACATTAGGTCTAATTAATAAGACAAGCATAAAATACATTAAAATGAACAATATTAATCCAACAGGAATACCAATTAACATATATGATAAAGTTGATACTTCTATCTGAGCGGTTTGAATAGCAATGATTGGAAATACATGAGCAATAGGGGTCATCCCACTGCTAATAGAAACACTAAAACCTAATCCCATCATCAATACTTTTGCTATCTTATCTTCTTTAGCGATATCTAAAACCTCTAATATCTCATTTAAAATAGGAAGCATAATGACAAATAAAACGCTTGGAGAAATAAACATACCAAGAATTAATACCGCTAATAAGAAAAAGAAAATAAATAGATAACCATTCTTTTTCGCTAATTTAAAATTGACAAATGTTATTGCAATTCTTTTTATAAGAGATGTCTTAGATAAGGCATAAGTACAGGCAAATGTGAATAATAAAAAAGCAAAAGTAGGATCTCCAAAACTAGAAGTAAAAACATTTTTAAATCCAAAACTTTGAATTAAACCTAAAGAAAATAAACACACTAAACTAGGCCAATCAATTCCAATTGTTAGCCATAATATGAGGGTTCCTAAAAAGATAAATAAAACCCCAATAGCGTCGCTTGATAAACCATTAATTGGTGGGATAAATTGTCCAAATAAGCAAAAAATAAGGCAGATTGGTATAATTATCCATCTAAAAATACGATTATCTTTTAATTTAGTTTTCATCTTTTTCCTTCATTCTTAAAATATCATATTCTTTTAGTTTTAAATCGCATTTGATATATACTTCTTGTTTTATTTTTTTCACTTCATATATTGGATTTTTATTGATATCTAAAATTTCTTTGATAACAAAAGTTTTATTAAAATTATCATCATTAGACAAAACTTCCACGACATCATTTATTTTAAACTTATTACGATGTTGAACCAATATGTAGCCATCTTCACAACTTTTTAAAACTACAGCGATATATTTATATGTCTGGAATAGTTTTGATGTTTCAGTATTTGTTTTGGTATCACTATTAAAATAAAAACCAGTTGTAAAGCAACGATTAGATGTCTTTTTAAGTTCTTCAATATAATTAAATGATGGAGGATTATTATTTAAACAATCATCTATCGCTCTTTTATAAGCATTAATTATTGTAGCAACATAATAATTTGATTTCATCCTGCCTTCGATTTTAAAGCTTTTTATTCCTGCATCCATTAATTCTTTAATATGTTCGATCATGCAAAGATCTTTACTATTTAAAATATATGTTCCTTTTTCATCTTCTTGAATAGGAAAATACTCATCACTATCGACATCATTTTTAATATGAATGGAATAATTCCATCTACAAGGTTGAGCGCACGCTCCTTTATTTGAATCTCTACCAGTTATGTAATTTGATAATAAGCATCTGCCACTATAAGAGATGCACATGGCCCCATGACAAAAACATTCAATGTCGATATCATCACCTATTTCTTTTTTGATTGCCTTTATTTCTTCAAGTGATAACTCTCTTGCTAAAACAAGTCTTCTGGCGCCTAATTTCACCCACATTTTAGCAGAATGAACGTTAGTAATATTTGCTTGTGTGGAAACATGGAGTTCTAAGTTAGTGTGTTCTTTAACTAAATTAGCAATCCCTAGATCACTGACGATAACTCCATCGACGTTATTTTTATCTAAAAATTTTAAATACTCTATCAAGCCATTAAAATCTTCATTGTGGGCTAAAATATTTACTGTGACATATGCTTTAACACCATGTTGATGAGCATAAGTTACCGCTTCTTTGATTCCATTTT
>JAHZFY010000007.1:11503-24461 GCA_019421105.1 bacterium | reverse complement strand
CGTCTTTGGCATTTTAAAACCAAGGTTAGCCAAACGTATATGCGTGAGCATTTTATCATCGCACAATTCAATAAAATCAGCATTGTTAATTAATAAGCAACCTGATTTTTGTAAAATTCTTGCTAAATATTTATCTTTATCTAAATAGATAATAAAATCGTAAACACCTAAATTTAATCGTATCTTGCCATCATCAATAATTGCTATAGAACCATCATTTTTTTTGACATCTAACTCATAATTAAATTTTAAAAATTCTTCTTTAAACCTCAAAATTTTATAATTGACGTTTTCAGAAGCACTTCCATATTTATTGTTGACAATAATTAGACCTTTTTTCATAACTTGTTTCCATAAGTATATTAGCACAATAATATAATTATTTATCTAAAATATTTGATTTTTTTATGCTAACATTAAAAAGAGGTATTTATTATGAAAATAGTTGGTATAGATATTGGCGGAACATCTATAAAAGTTGGTATAGTCAATGAAAAAGGTGAAATTATTTCTAGATTTGTTATTAAAGTAATAAAAGGCGAGGATCAAATACTAACAATCAATAAACTTGCCGATCAAATAAATGAGCATATTAAACAACATAACTATAATGATATCGTGGGCATTGGAATTGGATGTCCTGGTGCCATTAATAGCGGATTAGGAAGATGTGATTATTCCCCTAATTTAAAATGGGAAAACCTCAATATTTGTGAATTGATTAGCAAAAAATGTAATTTGCCATGCAAGATAACTAATGACGCTAATGCGGCCATATTGGGCGAAGTTAAATTCGGCATCGCCAAAAATTATAAAAACGTCGTCATGCTAACACTTGGTACAGGTGTTGGAGGAGGTTTATATTTAGACGATAAACTTTTTGAAGGCAACGAAGGAAAAGGCGCTGAATTAGGTCATGCATTATTTAGGTATAATGGGAGACGATGTGGATGCGGAAGAAAAGGATGTTTTGAAGCTTATGGTTCTGCTACTGCATTAATAAAAGACACAAAAAAAATGATGGAAAAACATAAAAATTCAGCAATGTGGGATTTTGTTGAAAACGATATAAATAAAGTGGATGGGAGAACCGCATTTGAAACATCTAAATTGGGTGATGAATATGCTTTAGAAGTAGTAAAACAATACACTTCCTTTTTAGCTCAAGGTATTCTTTCTTTTATCAATGTGTTTAGACCAGAAGCCATCATTTTAGGCGGAGGCATATGCGCTCAAAAAGAATTTTTAATCAATCCAATAAAAAAGATATTGGAAAAAGAAAATTATGGTTTAAAAAATACCCCACCGGTCGATATATTAATTGCTCAGTTAGGAAACGATGCTGGCATATTAGGAGCAGCAGCATTAATGTTATAAAAAAACGCACCTACAAGGTGTGTTTTTTAATATTTATTTGAAACTTTGGATACATCTCGTGTTGCATGTATCTTTTCTTATAAGTAATATAATCTTTTTTATTGTTATTGACCCCTCTAAAGATGTCTAGTTTTACCTGTTCATATTTTTCTTTTGCGTCTTTATCTGCGATGAGATAATTTCTAATATTTATCATCAAGTTCCAAGCATTGGAATTAAAGATTAAAATCTTCACAGTAAAATATACGCGGTTATCAATGACTCTATAAAAACTATAGCAATCTAAATTTGATTGTTCGGCATCATATGTATAACCAGATAAAGTCAATATATCTTTAATTGCTATTTGATCATAGACATTGCCAACACCGATTGCAATATCAATAATTGGTCTTGCTCTTAAACCTTTAACTGCCGTAGAACCAACATGTTCAATGACATAAGTAAAATTATTTAATATTTTCTTTAAATATCTTTTTTCCACTTCAAAAGCTTTTGGCCAATCTTTATCATATGGGGTTAAAAATAAAGAAGAAATTGGTTCACCTATCATGTTTATATTATAAAAAATAAAATTAATTAATACAAAGTGTAAATAAAATTTAATTTTAAAAATCAAATCTATTTTTTTGTTTTTGAATAATATTTGTTTTAACGATTTGTCTTGCAATTAATCCCATCAAAATTCCTGTTGCAACACTAACTAAAGATAATATTGGCAAATAAAAAATCATATTGAAAGTTTCAAAATAAAAAATCGCTACTAAAATTTGTCCACCGCTATGAAAAATTGCTCCAAGTATTGAAACGGTTATAATCGATATTTTATTTTTAAAAATGGATTTAACGATAATCATTATTAAAATAGATAAAATAGCCCCACTTAAAGACATTAAAAAGCCGACGTTAAAAATTGTCCCTTTTAATAAAGCTGCTAAATATACTCTTACTAAATTGATAATAATTGCTTCTTTTATCCCTAAAGTGTATAACGCAACTAAAATGATAATATTAGCAAGACCTAATTTCATGCCAGGTACAAAACTAGGAATGAAGGAATCAAATATCGATAATATGATTGAACCAGCAATTAAAATTGCCATTAAAGTAATCTTTCTTGCATTCATATTAAACCTCGATATCAACGTCAGAATCGTTATTTTTTAAAACTATATATATGGCATTATATGCACAGACAATACTATGATTAGCTTTGCTTATATAACCTGTTTTTACACATTGATGCGTCAAACAAGACGATTCTAAAATAGCGATATTATCTTTTTTTACTCCCACAGTTAATAAACCATGTTCGCCATGTATTTCAAATTCCCTTAAATCGGTTTCTTTATTTAAATCTATTTCTTGTATCAATTCATTTTTATGATATATATAAGCGATATTATGGGTGTCATTGAATGCAAATTGAAAATATAATACCCCCGCTAATGCGGATATTAGCAAGGAAGATATTATGATGATATCGATGTAATGTTTTTTAAAAAATGACTTAATTATAATTAACAACCAACCCTTCGCTTTGATAGATAATCTTACCATCATTATATAATAAGACTTTTAATTTATACTCTTTTTCTAATGTTTTAATTTCATCTAATTCCATATATGAAAAAGCGGTCGTAAAAACATCAGCCAAGGCAGCATTTGTTTTACTAGCGATAAAAACCATATCGTATTTTGTTTGTGCGCTTCCATCAAAAGGATTGATAATATGAGAAAATTTCTTATCATCAATTTCCACTCCTTGTCTAAAAATAGAGGATACGGTAATAATTTCATCTTGAGTTTCATAATAAGCATTTTTTATATCTTCAAATCCAACGATAAAATCTTTTCCATCATTTTTTTGACCAAGGCCAATTGAAGATGTACCACAATTAATTAAATATTTTTGGATATCATTTTCTTTTAAGTAGGATAACACTTCATCTAAAACATATCCTTTGCAAACTCCACCTAAATCTATTTTTGCTTCACCAACAATTTGAACAGTGGAATCTATTTCATTTAATACTAGTTTAGTGTTATTGATTTCTTGTAAACATTTATCGATTAAAATCTCGCTAGGTATTGTTAAATTCTTTAAATTATCTTTCCATAATGTATTAAGATTTAACATCAATGGATTAAAATATCCCCTGCTAATTTTAGATAATTCATCCACTTCTTTTAAAATATCGAATAATTCTTTTGAAACTTTAACAGGTTCATCGCTATGATTTATTGTATAAAGATTATTTATACCTTTAAATTCATTATATGGATCGCACAATTTATCATATTTTTTCATAATGTTAGCTATCTCATCTAAATGATTATTGCTTCCTTCATATAGATTAATATCGATGAATGTATTAAATGCATATAAAGATTTATTCAATAAAAAAGAAGTATTGCAGCTTGATAAAGCTAACAATACTAAAGAAAGATTAAATGTTTTAAATAACGTTTTCTTAATCATAAATTATAAATTTGGTTTTACAATGGTACCGTCATCATTTGGATGTTCGTTTAAATAATCGATAATCTTTTTTAAGTTTTCGACTTTGCCAGGTTTACATTTTCTTAGATTTTTTTCTTTTCCAGAAACAATAGCTTCCGCCATCGCACGGCATCCAGCATAACCACAGTTTCCACAGTTTGCATTTGGAAGCATTTTTTCAACCGCATCTATTCTTTCATCTTCTTTAACGAAAAATACCTTAGCGGCAATTGCTAAGCCTAAACCTAGTAATAGACCTAATCCTAATAATATAAGAGCTGCCCATAAAATATACATAAACATTTACTCCTTAGTGCTTTTTCTTGCTTTAAATTGACACTCAGTATTATGACATGCTTTGCATGTTTCTTCGTCCAATTTTATGTTTTCACATCCTTTTGGAACTGGCGTTTTATGGTATAAAACATAAGTTACCATAAAAATTACAATTAAAACGACAACAATGCCTGTTCCGATTAAAATTCGTGCCCATAAAGGAAGCATAATTATCTAATCATTCCTCCTAGACCCATGAATGCAATTGCCATAATAGCAGCCACCATCAAAGCGATAGGCAAGCCTTTAAATGCTTTTGGTGTATCGCATGAATCAAGTCTTAATCTTATAGTGGAAAATAAAACCATAACGAGCATAAAACCAATCGAAGTCCCAACCGCATTAGCGATAGACATTAAATAATCATATCCAACTGTCGTATTAGATTGAACAACACCTAAAACAGCACAGTTTGTAGTAATTAAAGGTAAATATATACCTAAGGTTTTATATAAAGATGGCGAGTATTTTTTAATTATTAATCCAACGAATTGAACCAAAGAGGCAATTACTAAAATATAAACGATAGTATCTAAAAATTGTAATCCTGTCGGCACTAAAACATATGTATAAATTGGCCAACATACAATCGCAGACATCGTAATAACAAATATGACTGCTAACCCCATTCCTAAAGAAGAATTGACCTTTTTAGAAACACCTAGGAAAGGACAAATACCCCAGAATCTAGTCAAGACAACATTTTGAATTAGCATGTTAGAAACAATAGCTAACAAAAAGGCAACAAATACATTCATGATTACTTAGCCTCCTTATTTAGTGTTTTATTAGCGTTTAATTCTGCAATTCTTTTGGCTTTTTTTATTGCGTCTTGTTTTTCTTTTTTACGATTGTTAACAAAGGCGATTAAAGCCATAATCAAGCCAAAGACAATAAACGCACCAGCAGGTTGTTGAAAAATTGAAATAGAATAATCAAACACAACACTACCGGAACTATTAACATATTTTAAAATTGGTAGATGAACTTCAGGAATAAATGTAAAGATCTTACCAAAAGTTATCATGCCAGATCCAATAATTTCTCTAATAGAAGCAATGCTTAATAAAGCAAGTGTATAACCAATGCCCATGCCACATGCATCCAATAAAGAATCTAATACGTTATTTTTAGAAGCAAACGCTTCTGCTCTACCTAAAACAATACAGTTGACGACAATAAGAGAAATAAAGACGCCTAGAGTCGAGTAAAGTTCAGGTAAGAAAGCTTGAGTGAACATTCTTACTAATGTAACAAAAGTAGCGATAACAACAATGTAAGAAGGTGTTCTAATTGTATCTGGTATCAATTTTCTTAATAAAGAAATCATCACATTAGAACAAATCAAAACAATGGTGAATAAAAATCCCATACCAATAGCAGCTTCAATTGAAGTCGTAGTCGCTAAAGCAGGACAAGTACCTAAAACCATTACAAACAAAGGGTTCTCAACTAGGATTCCTTTGGTAAAGTTTTTTAAACGTGACATTTTATTTTCGTTTTCCATTTTTTACCTCCTAGTTAAAATTCTTTTCCATATAAGATATGGCGGATTTGTATAGATTATATGTTGTTTTTGCAGAGTTAGTAGCTCCACATTTAACATCTTCGATATTTAAATAACCGCTGTTGACATTATCGATGTAATACTTTTGGAACATTTCTGCATAGCTTTGATAGTTATAGACTAAATGTAATTTTAAAACATCGCCATGAGTATCAATACCGATCAATATTTCCATTGATGTTCCCCAAGTTCCTAAGACGATTCCATAGAAAATGTAACCGATTGTTTTTTTCGCTTTATCGGTTGCGACATAATATCCTTTTAAATTTTGATAGTCGATTTCATTCATTTCTGAATAAGAGGCGTTTGGAATTATTTCGCTTAAGAATTTGCTTTGGCGAAGATATAATTCGTCCGCATAATAGCTCTTTGTTGTTTTTAATAAAACACTAATTGGATAATAACTTTCGCTTTCAGAAACCACATCATCAATTGATGCTTCCTTGTTATTAATTTTATTGACATATTCAGCGATTTGTTCAGCATTATTCATCTTATTTGTAACAAGATAAACTTTATGCAAATCACCAAGTTTATTATATCCAACAAGTAATTTTGTATATTCACTAGTATCTACGTTTTCATATTTTGCATAGATTAAATCGCCCATGAAGTCTGCGTTTTGGAAATAAACTCTCGTCGAAGAAACTAAGCCTTTATAATCGGAAGGATCATATATTTTGGCGTCCTTACTATAAAATGCTAAATCACCAAATACATTCTTATATCTTTCTTTAACCAAATAATCAGAAAGATTGTTCGCATAATAATCTTTGCTTTGATTTGCCATTTCAAGAGCTAATTTACTTGCTTCGTTTTGTTTCCAAGACTCATCATTTAAATCTAGCTCACCATTGTTAAATGGTTGAATAAAGTCATCGTTTAAAGATTTAAAGACGTTATCATCAGATAAATCAATTAATAACATCTTATCTAAATCATCATTTTTATTAAAATTAAACATCATCATGAGCATGTCATCACCTAATTTTTTATTCGACAACATGATTGTGGATTCATATTTACCATCTACATTTGATGTCCAATATGCTTTAACTAGTTTATAACTATTGTTGTTGATTTTGTTTTGCCATGAAAAATTAGCGCCTTCAGTAGCAATCATGGCTAAATATGGGCCATAATCAATATTTAAGCCTAATATGACGTTTTGATAGTAACTTTGAGCTTCTTCAGCCATAGATTTAACTAAATTAGCACCATAAGTCGCACCACAACTAGTATCGGATAATGGTCTTTCTCCTTTATTAAATGGAATTACATAATTATCCATCAATGTTTGAGCAAAAGATTGGCCATTATTAATCATTTCAATGCGATAGATGCTTTCGTCTTCATTGACACCAACAGCCATTTCAATATCGCCATACATATTAGAACCTTTAGTAAAAAACACGTTGCCTATTAAAGATTCGGTTTTATCAAAAACTGGAAAATAAGAAATTAGACTTCCTTGATTTATGGTTATTTCTTCTTTGCCAGGAACGACTTCATCACCATAAATCGTATAGACAGATTGGGCTCTTGCTTTTCTTGTATTTTCTTCAATAATCGACGCTGTAATCATGTTTGCACATGCAAGCAATAAACCAGCACCTGCCGCAATACCTCCTAATATTAAAGATGTTTTTACATAAGTCATAGTTTGTTTTTTATCCATGGATGATATAACCTCCATATAAGACACCTAGAATCATAATAATTGTTGGGACAACAAAAATAATTGCCATTGCCAAAATATTTTTCCATGTGTATTTATTAGAGCTCCATTTGTAATATTCGATAAATGGAACACACATATTAGCTAATAATATTGAAAAACCAACGCCTTCAGGTAATGCGCCAAATAGACGTATAAAAACAGTAAGAACAGCGGCAATCATACCAAACATGATTCTACTAGGCCTATTAATAGGAGACGTAACTGGATCTGTTAGCATGAACACTCCACCAAATAATAAACCACCGCTCAATAATTCAAAAGCTAAAAAATAACCAATGTCAATGTCTTTACACATTGAATTGATACATATACCAGCAAAAAGCATCATCATGGCAAATGTGCCAAAATAGGATAACATGATTCTAAAATCAGCTGCTCTTCTAATTATTAAATATATTGCACCGATTAAAATTGTTATGCTATATGCTTCGCCTAAAGTTCCTGGCATTTTTCCAATAAACATATTCCATAAAGGATAATCGTACATTTTTTCAATGCCGTTTGTAATATCTCCTAAAGGTGTAGCGCCTGCGGAAATATTTGGAATTTTATAAAACCAAGTGGATACTAATGGAATATTACTAAAACAAAGTTTAGCAAAAACCATACCTAAAGCTGCTGGGTTAAAAATATTATTTCCTAACCCACCAAATACTAATTTACCTAATGTAATGCCGACTAACGCTCCAATAAAAACGCCATATAAAGGCATACCAGCAGGTAAGATTAATACATATATCACCGCACTAATTAAAGGTGCGACAACATTGTTGATAGAATAATTTTTATAAGCATATAAAAACTTTTCTTTAAAAGTATGTTTTTCAATGCCCTTTGGCATCATATTTTTTAATCCAACAAAAACAAATTCGGCTAATATCATCGTTGGAATGGAAATTAATAAAAACCATAAAGTATAAAATTGATAAACAACAAAAGAGAACACAAGGGTTGGTAAAAGAGCAATCAAGACGTCAATCATCATGATAGAGACGCTATCTTTTCTTCTTAAATGTGGCGAATTTTCTTTAACGAACATCATAATTTTGCAATCACTTTAGCCTTTCTAACAAAATCTGTAACTTGAATCTTAGAAGTACATGCATAACTGCATAAACCACATTCGATACATCTTAATGGATTTAAGGCTTTGATTTTTTCACGATCTAAAGCCTTGACCGCATTCATAATCAATACAGGTTGCAATCCTGTAGGACAAGATAATACACAAGAACCACATCTAATACATGGTTGTTCTTTTTCTTTTGTTTCATTTAATACGATAACTGATGTGACAGTCTTTGTAATGATACAATCATCACTTGGAAGAGCAGCTCCCATCATTGGTCCACCTAAAATGAAGACTTTGTTTTTATCATCTTTATAACCACCGCATTTATTAATTAATTCTTTGACAGAGGTGCCGACTTTAACTCTGAAATTATGCGGATAATTAATAGCGTCGCCGGTAATAGAAATATTTCTTGCTATTACAGGTTGATTGTATCTTATAGCTTTATATATTCCTACGATGGTAGAAACGTTAAAATTCATTATTCCGTATTTTGAAGGCAATGTCCCAGGTTCCATTTTGATTTTCATCGCTTTTTCAATCATGGCAACTTCCCAACCTTGCGGATAAAAATTACCAACGCATTTTAATTCGATTCCAGGATATTGTTTTAATAATTCTGTGTAGATTTGTTTTAAATCTTTATACTTTGATTTAATGCAAATATAAGCTTTTTTTGCGTTAAATGCTTGCATAGTATAATAAATACCCGAAATAATTCGATTTGGATATTCTTTCATTAAACGTTGATCGGTTGTGATATAAGGCTCACATTCAATCGCGTTAACTAAAATAGTGTGAATAGGAGCGTCAGTTTGAAATTTTATATAAGTAGGAAATGAAGACCCGCCTAAACCAACTAAAGCTGCATTTTTAATGATCTCGGTCATTTCAGCCTTAGTCATTTTTTTAATTTCTTCATCGCTTCTTTTGACACAACTAGGATCTAACGTCTCAAGTTTATCATTTTGAATTTTTATAAAATCAGTTAACTTACCATTTCTATGGTAGTGTTTTTCTATACCCACAAATGTTCCAGATACAGTAGCGTGAATCGGTTGATCAAAAAATGCAGCGTGTCGCATACCAATCACTTGGCACATATTAACGTGTTCCCCTTCCTTGATAAACAATTCCGCCTTTGGACAACGTGCATTCGCTAAAGCTATGTAAACAAATTCAGGTTCTAGAAATTTAATTGTTGGCATATTGCCATAAAGTTTCTTCGTATCAGAAATATGTCTAACTTTTGCTATCATACTTTATATTATCTAAACTTTTTAGATATTATACAAATATTTTTTTAATTAAAATTTGCAAAAGAAAACATCACTAATGTGATGTATTCAATAGGTATTTTTTTATCGATTAAAATGATAATTTATAAACCTTCATTGGCTTCTTTTTCTAATTCGCGATACGCGATCTTCCCAACTAAAGTTTTTGGAAATTCATCTTTAAATTCGATGTCGTAAGGCATAGCGTATTTTGCAACATTCTTTTTTAAATACTCAAATATATCTTTTTTTGTTTTTTCGGTTTTTTCATATCCTTTTTTCAACATGACATAAGCTTTCACTTTTTGCATTTTAATAGGATCTTTAACACCGATTACACAACTCATTTGAACCGCTTCATGTGCATCAATGATGTTTTCGATTTGACTTGGATAAATATTATAACCATTTGAAACAATCATGCGTTTTAGTCTTTGAACAAAATACACAAAACCTTCTTCATCCATATAGCCAATATCGCCTGTATGGACATATACTAGGCCATCGTCATGCAATTTTAATGTGTCGTTTGTTTCCTTTTCATTATCTAAATAGCCTTTCATGACTGTTGGACCGGCTAGGCATATTTCACCATGTTCCATGAAAGGAACTTCATCTATTGTGTTTGGCTTACAAATCTTATATGTCATATCAGGCAAAGGTACACCGATGCTTCCTTCTTTTTCTTTGATGACTGGAGTTAAGCATGAGGCAGTTACACATTCGGTTGTGCCATACCCTTCTCTTACATTTATTTTGCAACCATGTTTATGCAAAAAGTCATCGAATCTTTTCTTTAGTTCAATTGATAGACTATCGCCACCAGAATAAACACCTTTTAATGAAGAAAGATTGGCTTTTTGCAAATATTTTGTTCTCATCATCGCTTCAAATAAGCTTGGAACACCAGCGATAAAATTAGGATGAGATGATTTAATTAATTTTGAATACGACTTAGCAGTAAACCTTGGAACTAAAGCGCACATTCCACCTTGGCTTAACATAGTGTGTATCGCAATTCCTAATCCAAAGCCATGGAAAATTGGCATGACAGCCAAAAACACATCTCCTGGTACAAAAGACTTGTTCATCTCTAAAATTTGGCTAGACAATGCGTTAAAATTTAAATTGGTCAACAAGATGCCTTTATTTGTTCCTGTCGTGCCTCCAGAATATAAAATTGCACATATATCATCTGATTTAACATCTGGCCAAGAATAACCTTTAATCCACTTGTGGTTATTATAAAAATCTTTCCAATAAATAATCGGTTCACTCTTTTCGATTTTTTTAACTTTTCTTCCAAGTGTTAAATCATAAAGTGGCTTTTTAAAACTAGGTAAGCCATCTTTAATTGAAGCGACGATCGTATATTTTAAATATTTTAGATTTGGACGAATATTTTGTATTTTTTGATAAAATGAATCCAAAATCAATAAGGCAGTAGATTTGGAAAAATTTAAATAAAATTCAATTTCTTTTTCACTAGATAAAGGATGGATCATATTCGCGACCGCACCAATTTTATTAATAGCGTAAAACAAAATGATTCCTTGTGGAGAATTTGGCATAGCAATAGTAACTTTGTCGCCAGGTTTTACACCTAAATAAATTAATGCTTTAGCAGCTTTTTGTATTTCGCTTACAAAAGTCTTATATTTAACTTTTTTGCCCATGAACTCGTAAGCATGTATATTAGGATATAAATTTGCGGCATGTTCAACCATCTTAACGATTGAACCATCAAAATAATTCAATGACTCTTTTGCATCCCCATAAGCCACAAGCCATGGTTTATTTATAGTATGACCCATATAATTTTCCTCGTTATTTTAATAATTCATCTAATAAGTTATCAATATTTCCAAATGTGTTAGCGTCGACGCTAGATTTAATAGTGACACTACTATCACAAATAGAGCAGTTTTTTAAATCTTGCAAATACTTGCTCATCAAATTTTTTGCTTGAGGAGCCCAAGAACCATTTTCAATTAACGCAAATTTTTTATTGCGAATCAAATGGTCTAATAATGAAAAGACATATTCTCTCATTTTTGGATATAAACAATTATTAAAAGTTTGGCTAGCTAAAATAATTTTATCGTAGATAAATGTCTTAGATAATGCGATAGAAAAATCTTCTTTATTTAAACAAACGACATCATAGTCAACATTTTCGGATTGGAGTTTCTTTTCTAAATAATCAATAGCCACTTTTGTATTGCCATAAATGGTTGTATATACGATTAATACACCTTCTTTTTCTTTTTCATATCTAGACCATAAATCATAATATTTTATGCATTCTGGAATTCTTTTTGTATGAGCACAACCATGCAAGGCTAAAATAGTTTTTATTTCTAATTTGGCAGCTTTTTTTAATAAATTTTGGACTTGATCTCCATATTTTCCAACGATATTTGTGTAATATCTTCTTTCTTCTTTTAATAGATTTTCTTTATCTTCATAATCGCTAGAATCTAGTTTTTCACATGCTGTGAATGAACCAAAAGCATCTGCGCTAAATAATGTCTTAGTTTTTTCTTCATAAGAAACAAATACTTCAGGCCAATGAACCATTTGAGCGGACACAAAGTTAAGGACATGATAACCTAAATCGAGTTTATCCCCTTCTTTTATGATTAAAGAATTATTGATTTTTACATCTTTAAAAAATTGTTTTAAATACATCATGCCTAATGCAGAGGTTACAACACAAACATCTGGATATAATTGTAAAATTGTTTTTATGCCACATGTATGATCAGGCTCTAGATGATGGATGATAAAATAATCTAGTTTTTTATCTTTTAGTATTGTTTTTAAATCTGAGATAAACTCATCTTTTACAGAGTCATCACATGTATCCAATAACACATTTTTATTGTCAGTAATTACATATGAGTTATAAGACATTCCTTTAAAAAGAGGTATTTCTCCTTCAAATACCTTTTGTTCAAAGTTGTTAAAACGCATGCAAAAAATTTTGTCAGTAACATTTAAAATCATAAATTAATCCACCTTTACTTCTTTTATTTCTTTTTTATTTTTAAAAAATATTAAATCAACGCAAACAAAGGTGATT
>JAHZFY010000007.1:8444-11493 GCA_019421105.1 bacterium | reverse complement strand
GATTGAAAAAATCAATAAACCAAAGCTTACATCACTTAAATAGTGAGCACCAATCAACATTCTAGAAAAACCGACCATCATAGTCCAAATCAATCCAACATAAAACATTAATACTTGATATTTTTCAAATTTGGAGTTCAATTTTGAACCGTAAACCAAAAAGCCAATTAAGCAACTTGCAGTAGTTGTATGACCGGATGGAAATGATCTAAACTCATCTTTTGTTACATCGCTAAATCTATTCATGTAATCCAATTTGACATCTTTGCCTATTTCCCACCAATTCCTAAAATCACCGCTGATGGAAACGAGCTCTTGATGTGAAACTAATACTCTAAATCTAGGTCTACACATTATATCTTTTAAAATTTGAACAGCAACATTTGCTACACCTAAAATAACTGGAGCAGCTAAAAGTATGATAAGCAAATGCCAATCTTTTTTGACATCGACATTTTTAAAAAGGAAAACGCCTAATAAACAGCCTAAGCCAACAATAACTAAACCAACAGGTACACCAACATAAAATAGCATTTCTTCGATGTTAAACGCATTAGCGCTCACTAGCATGTCCGCTTGAAAATAAACACCGACAAGACATGTCAAAACTCCCAAAATAATCAGGCATATTTTTTGCCATAACTTATTCAATTTTAAACCAAACAAGATGTATCCTGTTCCAAACACGCCTAAGCCAATATAAACAGGAACACAGCCAAAAGCCGCCATAGCAATGCCAAATCCATTGTTTTGAGAATATATGGCTTGATTGATAGCTAAATCATAAAAACTACCAAATATAATTCCTAAGATTGCAACCGCAAAAATAGATATATAATGTATTTTCTTTGTCATTATTTATCTCCCTTATTCACATAATTAACTTTGTTATTTTTAATTTTTTTCATATCTTTTAAAAATTGAATAGAACTAGAGGTTATTTTTACAGTAGAACTTTTATCATTGACCCAAATTACAGGAATTTCTTTTATAGTAATGTTATTTAATTTTGCATAATATAAGTATTCGACATCAAAGGCAAAACCATTGATGATTTGTTTATTTGCTATGTCTTTAGCAATATGACTTTCCATCAATTTAAATCCACATTGTGTGTCTTTATATTTAAAACCAAAATATGCATTGACTAATTTTCTACATGCATATCCTACAAATTGTCTAATCAAAGGTTGCTTTTGAGGTAAAATAGAATCTTTAAGATGTCTAGAACCAATAACAAATTTATATTCTTTTGCCATATCAATAGCGGTTAAAATAGCGTTTAAATTTGTGGATAAGTCAGCATCCATGAATAAAATATAATCTCCAGTTGCGGCTTTGATACCTTCTTTTACAGCTCCACCTTTTCCTTTATTTGGAGAATATGAAACAGGTATAACGCCCTCTATGGATTCAATTACTTCTTTTGTATTATCTTTTGAACCATCATTGACCAAAATCAATTCATAGTCAATGCTATTTTCTTTTAAAAATGGTATGACTTTATTTTCTACATTTTCTTTGATGCATAACCCTTCGTTATAGCATGGAACAATAATTGAAATTTTCATAATTTTCACCTTACTTTATTATTAAATAAAACAAAATTAATGTAAATAAATAAGATTTAAATTTAAGTTATTAATTTAATTGTACAAAACAAAAGACAATTTAATTAAAATATAAAGTATGGAAAACAAACTTATTTTAACTATCGATTTAGGTACGCAATCAGTGAGGGTAGGATTGGTAAATAAAAAAGGTGATATAGTCGCCTTATCAAAAGTTAAATATCCTCAACCATATTTTTCATTAAAACCAGGATATACTGAACAAGATCCAAATGTCTATTTTGAAAGCATATGCAAAGCCGCAAAAACATTATTTGAAGATAATAAAAATATCGACAAAAACGACATATTAGCGGTTTCAATGTGCTCGTTTAGAGATTCTGCTGTCATGTGCGATGAAAACATGAATCCAGTTAGACCTGCTATTTTATGGCTAGATCAAAGACAAGCCGAGGCAAAAGAAAAAATTTCTTGGTATTCTAATCTTTTATTCACATTGGTGGGCAAAAAAACTACCTTAATTTTAAATAGAAGAAGAACTCCTGCTCATTGGGTTAAAGAAAACGAGCCTGAGATATGGAACAAAGTTAAAAAATACATGAATATATCGACTTATGTTGTCTATTGTCTAACTGGTGAATATAAAGACACTGCTTCAGATTATTCAGGTCATTTTCCAATCAATTTTAAAAAGAGAAGATTTTATAAATCTGATAAACATTTCCAAGGGCAAATTTTTGGTGTCAAATTAAATATGCTTTGTGAATTAGTTGATCCTAATACACCGGTTGGCTTCATAAATAAAAAAGTAAGCGAATTAAGTGGCATTCCTGAAGGTTTAAAATTGTTTGTTCCAGGATCTGATAAAGGCTGTGAAGTTTTAGGGCTAGGCGCTTTTGATGCAAATACAGCCGCGATTTCATGTGGGACAGCTTCCACTGTTGGCGTCATGATAAAAAAATATCGTGGTCCTGAACCATTTTTGCCAGCTTATCCAGGGGTTATAAATGGTTATTATAATCTTGAACTACAAATATATCGTGGATATTGGATGTTAGGTTGGTTTGCAAGAGAATTTGCACAAAGTGAAGTAGCCGAATCTTTATCGACTCATACTCATGTAGAAGATATTTTAAACTCAAAATTAAAAGATGTTCCACCAGGTGCTAATGGTTTGGTACTACAACCATACTGGGGACCAGGATTAGGAAGACCTCTATCAAGGGGAACGGTAATTGGTTTTTCTGATACGCATACAAAAATTCATCTATATCGTGCAATTATTGAAGGTATCGATTATGAATTAAAAAGATCATTAGAAGAAAATATTCAAAAAAGAGTTAAAAAAATTAAAGTTAAAAAATTGATGATTGCAGGTGGAGCGTCAAAAAGCGATGAAATTTGTCAAATCGCTGCTGACATATTCAATTTACCTACCTATAGAGTTCAAACTCCTGAAACATCTTCATTAGGTGCAG
>JAHZFY010000007.1:3868-8434 GCA_019421105.1 bacterium | reverse complement strand
ACAAGAATTTAAAACATTAGACGAAGCTGCTAAAGAAATGATAAGAACAAAAGACGAGTTTATTCCAAATAAAGAAAACGCTGAACACTACGATTTTTTATATAAACACGCCTATAAGAAAATGTATCCAAATTTAAAAGGAATTTATAAGGATATTAGACTTAATGAATTAAAAAGAAATGGATGATAAAAACATCCATTTTTTTCATACAAAAACCATTATAAATATTGAAATATTTATTTTGCTTATGTATTATAACAAAGTATGAAAAAAATAATCGTGTTAAGTGCTGCACCAGGAAGTGGAAAATCTACATGGGCGAATAAATATAAAAATTCTCACCCTAATACATATATTATTTCTAGTGATGATATTAGATATGAATTAACAGGTCAATATCAAGATTTTTCAAAGCAGGATTTAGTATGGCAAACATTTGAAAATAGAATTAAAGACTATGCAAAAACAAATGACGATATAACTGTAATACTCGATGCTGTAATCGATTTAAATGTTTTAAGAAAGAAATATTATGACCTTGCAATAGACTATAATCGAAAAATTTTAGTGGTCATCAAAAAACCTCTTGAAGACATACTCATATATAATAAAAAAAGAAATGAAGAAAAATGGGTTCCAAATGAAATTGTAAAAGCTTTATATGATAAATTTGAAATGCCGAGTGAAGAAATAATAGATTTATACGATGAATATATGTACATCGATAAATACTTCAACTAAATAAATTGCTGTAAAAGGCAATTTTTTTAATGTTACAATATAAATATCTTGGAGGAAAATATGAAGAAATATCTTAAAGAGTATGAAGATGGTTTTAATCATCTTACAATTTTACAAGAAGCTTCTAGATGCTTGCTATGTCATGATGCACCTTGTTCAAAAGAATGCCCTGCGCAAACTGATCCAGCAAAATTTATTAGATCAGTTAGATTTAAAAATTTTAAAGGTGCAGCGGAAACCATTAGATTAAATAACCCATTAGGCGGTATATGTGCTAGGGTGTGCCCTACTGAAAAGTATTGTCAAAATGGTTGTTTAAGATCTGGAATAGATAAACCTATTGATATTGGTGGAATTCAAAGATATGTCACCGATTTAGAAGACATATTTGGAATGGACATTTTAAAACGTAAAGAAGATAAAAACAAAACAATTGCAATTATAGGAAGTGGACCTAGTGGCTTATCTTTAGCGGCCATTATGTTAACTAAAGGATTTGATGTAACCATTTATGAAAAAGAAGAAAAACTAGGTGGTTATCTAAGATATGGTATACCATCGTATCGTCTACCAAATTCAGTCCTAGATAAAGAAATTGCTCGCATTGAAAAGTTAGGATTAAAGGTAAAAACAAATGTTAAGGTTGGAGAAACTATAACCTTAGATCAACTTAAAAAGGAATATGATGCAGTTGTGTTAGCAATTGGTTATAGCAAAGCAAAGACTTTACCAATGTTTGAAAACAATCCATATGTTGTCAATGCTGTCGATTATTTAAAAACCATTAAAGATAACGATGGAGATGTCGTCGTAGATGATAATATCTTGGTCGTGGGGGGTGGCGACGTTGCTATGGATATTTCCACCTCTTTAAAAATGCTTGGCGCGGTCAATGTCACGGTTGTTGCTTATGAAGAACTCTATGAATTTAAAGCTAGTAAAAAAGAATTAGAAAACGCAAAAGAAATGCAAGTGAGCATTATCGATGGCTATGTACCAGTAGAAGTTAGAAACAATACTGTTACTTTTAAACATAGACGAATACCATCAGAATTAACGATGAGCGTCGATAAAATTGTCCTAGCGGTTGGTCAAACATACGATTTATATAATATGGATGTAAGAATGGACAAAAACGAAGCCATAAATAATCATTATCAAATCGATGATAATCTTTTCGTAATTGGTGATATATCTTCCAATAAAGAAAAAACGGTTGTCGGTGCAATAAAATCTAGTAAAGAAGCTAGCTATTATATCGAAAAGTATTTAGGAGGAAAATAAGATGATTAATAAAGATTTATCCATTGATTTTTTAGGTGTAAAATTTGAAAATCCTTTCTGTCTTTCCTCTTCTCCAGTTAGCAATTGTTACGACATGTGCAAAAAAGCTTATGATGTTGGCTTTGCTGGTGTTGTTTTTAAAACTATAGGGCCTGAATCATTTGTCATTGATGAAGTCTCTCCTAGATTTGATAAATTAGATAAAGAAGCAACCTCTTTTATCGGCTTTAAAAATATGGAACAAATTGCTGAGCACTCCTTAAAAGAAAACCTAGATGATCTAGCAAGACTTAAAAAAGAATATCCAAATAAAGTTTTAATTGCTTCGATCATGGGCAATGATGAAAAAACATGGGAAGAATTAGCTAGATTAGTTGAAAAAGCTGGAGCGGACATCATCGAAATGAACTTGTCTTGTCCACAGATGACATCGCACGCTATGGGTTCAGATGTTGGCACAAATCCTGAACTATGCAAACGATATTGTCAAGCTGTCAAAAGAGGTAGTAAATTACCAATGATGGCTAAAATGACACCAAATGTCACTGACATGATTCCTGTAGCTTTAGCTTGTTTAGAAGGTGGAGCTGATGGTATTGCTGCAATTAATACAGTTAAATCGATTTGCAACATAGATTTAAATAAAATGGTTGGTTTGCCTATTGTAGATGGAAAATCTTCAATTTCTGGTTATTCAGGTAAAGCGATTAAACCAATCGCATTAAGATTTATCCAACAATTAAAAACAAATGAAGTAATTAAAGACATTGATTTATCGGGAATAGGTGGCATTGAAACTTGGGAAGATGCAATGGAATTTATCTTATTAGGAAGTAAGACCTTGCAACTAACAACAGCTTGCATGCAATATGGATATCGTATTGTTGAAGACTTAAAAAATGGTTTAATGCACTACATGGAAGAAAAGAAAGTCGATAGTTTAAATCAACTTGTTGGTTTAGCTAATAAAAATATTATTCCAGCCGAAAATTTAAATAGAGATTATATCGTCTACCCTCATATTGATGTTGATAAGTGCATCGGATGTGGAAGATGTTATATTTCTTGTTATGATGGCGCTCATCAAGCCATGGAATGGGATAAAGAAACTAGACGTCCAAATTGTAATCATGATAAATGTGTTGGTTGCTTATTGTGTGGACACGTTTGTCCAGTTGGAGCAATTAGCCAAGGCGAGATTAAAATAAAACCTAACCGAAAAACAAAAGCGGAAGATGTAAAATTATAAAAATTAGGCCAGTTTCGTTGCAAAACTGGCATTTTTTATATGATTTGATATACTTTACCTATGAAGCGTTTAGATAAAGAAGATATCATTCTTATTTGCATTACAGCGTTATTTTTATGTTTAGAGAGCATCGTTTTAATCATTGGTTTAAATAAATTTGGCTCAATTAAAAATTTTGATAATCTATTCATATTTTTAAATTTATCTTTTATAACATTTTTTTGTTTTTCTTTAATTGCTTTAATTACAAAGCATGTAAAATCAAATAAAAAGAAAGATTAAAAATTATCTTTAATAAACGCAAGTGCCTCTTTTAAAACTACATGCATATCATAATATTTATATTGTCCTAGTCTACCTTTAAAATAGACATTGCTTTCTTTTAAAGATAAAGTCTTATACTTATCATACAAAGCATTGTTTGCCTCATCGTTAATTGGATAATATGGTTCTTTTGTTACATCCCAAGATGAAGAATATTCTTTAGAAATAATAGTATTATCGCTTTTTAAAAATTCAAAGTGTTTATGTTCGATAATGCGAGTGTAAGGAACATTTTTATCTGTGTAATTCACCACTGCAACACCTTGATAATCTTCCATGTTTAAAAGTTCATGCTTAAACTCCACACTGCGATATTGTAAAGGACCAAAGCAATAATCATAATATTGATCGATTGGGCCAGTATAAATCAACTTATCATATTCAAATTTTTCTTTGTTATCTTTAAAATCGCAGTTTAAAAGTACATCTATTCCATCTAGCATCTTTTCAATAATTTTAGTGTAACCACCTTTTGGAATGCCTTGATATATGTCATTAAAATAATTGTTATCAAAAGTAAAACGAACAGGAATTCTTTTAATAATGAAAGCAGGTAGTTCTTCACATGGTCTACCCCATTGCTTTTCTGTATATCCTTCAATTAAGGTTTCAAAAACAGTTTTACCAACCAAATTAATCGCTTGGTCTTTTAAGTTTTTAACATCTTCGACATGATATTTTTGTTTTTCTGATTCTATTTTTGCTTTAGCTTCCATCGGAGTAAATACATCATCAAAAAGTTTAGCAAACGTATTCATATTAAATGGAAGGTTATAGCATTTATTTTTATATCTAGCAATCGGTGAGTTTATAAAATTGTTAAATTCTGCGAATTGGTTAATATAATCCCATATGTTTTTATCTGAAGTGTGAAAAATATGAGCGCCATATTTATGAACATTAATTCCTTCAATGTTTTCTGTATATATATTCCCTGCGATATGGTTACGTTTATCAATAACTAAGG
>JAHZFY010000007.1:0-3858 GCA_019421105.1 bacterium | reverse complement strand
CCGCGTTTAGTTAATTCATAGGCACATGTAGCCCCATATAAGCCTGCCCCAACTATTAAAAAATCGTATTTCATGTTTTTATTATATATCAATTTGTTATTTTGTAATAAAATAAAAATATGGCAAAAAAGAAAATTTTTATATCTATACTACAATTAGAAGAGATGGCCGGATCAGAATTCGTGGAAGTTGAATTGGCTAATAATTTATCTAAAGATTACGACGTGACATTGTTGATAACTTCAAAGATTAAAAATAATGTTTACCCTATTGCTAATGAAGTAAAAATTAAAAGTTTAAATATGCCGATTGATGTCGCTTTATTTAGACAACATGTTGGCAAATACAATAGACTTCATAAATACCATAAAAGTATCGCCTTATTTTTTAAATTCATTTATCATTTTATCTTTTTAAAAAGACACTATATTAAGCTGATAGAAAAAGAATTGACTCAAGATGATGTTTATATTTCATCTGCTTTTGATTCATATCTTTTCACACCTAAAATAGGCAAAAGAATTTTACATTATCATTTCGATGAAAATGAATTTTTAAAACAAAGCAATCTATTTGCGTTAAGGCACTCTAATAAACCAGATTTATATTTGTTTTTAACAAATACAACAAAAGAAATTGTAGAAAATAGGTATAAACCAGCCAAAGGAAAATCAATATCTATATACAATTGGAGAAGATCTATAAGGCAACTTAATCTAGCAGAACATGACAATTCTATTCTTTTCATTGGGCGTCTTAATTTTCAAAAAAATCCAATTTTTATGCTTGAAATCATGAAGGAATTAAAAAATAGAGGGATTGATTTTAAGTTTGATATGTATGGCATTGGTCCGATGCAATATGAAATCAATAACTACATTGAAAAAAACAATTTATCAGATGTTGTAACATTGTATCAAAAACAGGTGGATATTAATGATATTATGCCAAATTACGATATCTTTTTGTTCCCGAGTATATATGAAGGATTTGGCCTAGTTAAAATCGAGGCTAACGGCTATTCTTTGCCAACAATTTATTCTAATTGGGGGCCGTCCACAAAAGAGATATGTAGCAATGGAATCGATGGATACATGATCGATGAGTTTGATTCAAAATTATACGCTGATAAAATTCAATATCTATTTGAAAATAAAGATAAATTGAAATTGCTTAAACAATCATCATATGAATTTGCAAAAAGATATGATTGGGAAGAAATTAAAAAAGAATGGGATAAATTATTAAAGGGGTTTTAGTATGAAAATTTGTTATGGTTTAATGGCGTCAAGCAAACAAGAGCAATGCGAAAAACTAATCGACTTATTAAATGTTA
Source organism: bacterium (assembly GCA_019421105.1). GTDB lineage: Bacteria > Bacillota_I > Bacilli_A > RFN20 > CAG-826 > CAJOOD01. Next base: position 2,522 of record JAHZFY010000007.1, on the reverse strand, counting down.
ACGATAATAAAATTGTCATTTTAATCGATAAGAAAAGCGAACCATTGTATCAATATTTATACGCTAAATATTCAAATGATGAGCATATCTATTTTATAAAAGACAGGTTTGATGTTTATTGGGGTGGTATCACCACTTCTATTGCCACAGTGTCATTAATTAAAAACGCACTTCAATTTGATTTTGATTATTTTACGATGGTTTCTGAATCATGTCTTCCACTTTATCCTGATGAAGAAATCAAAGCATTTTTAACTAGACACAAAGGTCAAGAATTTATTGATGTCAGATTTGATTGGACAAAACGTTCTAGGTTGCATTTAAACCATGATAAACCATATACAGCATGGCAAAGAAAACACCGTAACTTAATGGCTATGCGCGATGTTTTTATTGATACATTTTTTGGATGGGCAGTTGGTAAAAATAAACAATTCAAATCCTTTAAAGTTCCTACAACTTTACTATGGTTTACTATTTCTAAAGAATTGTGTCAATATATGGTAGACACCATTGAAAAAGAAAATCTAATTAAAAAGTATGAAAATACATTAATTGCAGACGAACATATATTCGCAGAAGTAGTCTTAAACTCTAAGTTTTATGATCGTCTTTTCTTAAAGAAAAAAAGAGGAGGAGCTTTGCTATATTGTGATTGGTATGTCATCTCCGCTCCAAAACTATTAACAATGAAAGATTATGAAAAGATCTATAACTATAAATATCCGTGTTTATACGCACGTAAATTTGATTTATTAACTCAAGGTGACATCGTTAATAAAATATACGAAAATAGAAAAAACAAGGATTTTAAGTGTAATTATAAATAGGAGCTTATGAGAAATTTTATATTTATTTCACCAAATTTCCCTGATGTTTATTATAAATTTGTCACCGAATTAAAAAAGCAAGGATTTAACGTTTTAGGTATTGGGGATGGACCATATTATGAAATCCCTGAACAATTAAAAAAAGATATAACTGAATATTATTATGTCGGTTCTTTAAGCAACTTTGATGACGTTTGTCGCGCTGTTGAATTTTTTATTAATAAATATGGCGAGATCGAATATTTAGAATCAAATAATGAATATTGGTTAATGCAAGATGCATTGCTTAGAGAAAAATATAATATTAAAAACGGTCTTAGACCAAACAATATGGATTTAATCAAATTTAAATCGAAGATGAAGCAAGGTTTTCAAAAAGCCGGAGTGAAAGTAGCAAGATATGTTATCGCAAATGATATCAACACTTGTCTAGACTTTATAAAAGAGGTTGACTACCCAGTTTTTGTTAAACCTGATAATGGTGTTGGAGCTTGCAATTCTTATGCGATAAAAAATGAAGAAGAACTAATATCCTTTTTTAATAGCAAAGATGAAACCACTTACATCATGGAAGAATTTTTAGAAGGCGAGATAGTTACGTTTGATGGAATATGTGATGATGAAAGCAATGTCATAATTTCTTTTCAAGAACATTTTCCTATTTCTAACGCTGATGTGGTCAATCTAAATATCGATGATTTTTATTATGCACAATGCGAATTTGACGAAGAATTTAAGAAAATGGGTCAAAGATTAATAAAGGCATTCAATCTTAAAAAAAGATGTTTTCATATAGAATTTTTTAAATTATCAAAAGACAAAAAAGGATTAGCTAATAAAAACGAAATCGTTGGTATTGAGGTTAATATGAGACCACCTGGAGGAAATACGCCAGAAATCTTATCGATGGCTTTAAATGCTTCGTTTTATGATTGCTACGCTCAGATAATGGCGAATAATAAGGTAGATTTAAATCTAGATGATAAAAAGTACATTTCTATTTCTGTTGCAAGAAAAGATCATTTCAATTATGTACATCATCATGACATAATTATGTCTACATTCTCAAATAATGTTCTTGAACACGGCCGATATAATAAAGAAATCGCCCTCAACATGGGCGATGAGTATTATTTTGCCAAATTTGATAATGTTGAAGACGCTTTGAAATTTCAAAAATTTGTCCAAGAAAAATATTAAGCACCATCAATATGCGTGTCGCATATATTTTGTTTTAGGTTATCTTTCTTTTTGTTTGTCTTTTCTTTTAACATGCCGATATCATCATTTGAAAGATACCTTTTCTTTTCTAAATAAGAAAATTTTGATTTTTTCATCATGGGAGCATACATCCTGTTGATTTATATAATGAATACCATTCTTTTTTTGTTAAAGTAATGTTTAATGCATCGATGCTATCTTTAACTCTATGTGGTTCAATAGCGCCACTTATCACATAAACATTTTCTCCTAATTGCAATAAAAATGCGGTGGCTATACATGCTTTGCTCACATTGTATTTAATAGCCAATTCTTCTAATTTTTTATTGCACTCTTTCATATTTTCATGTTTAAATATCGAACCTTCAAAAAATCCATATTGAAAAGGAGACCAACACTGAAGAGCAATGCTTTTTCTTTTTAAATAAAAATAGATATCGCTTGTATAACTTTGTCCTTCTTTATTTTCTA
>JAHZFY010000069.1 GCA_019421105.1 bacterium | reverse complement strand
TAGAAAAGATGGCCAAGTTGAAATGTCTTTAACCGATTGTAGAACATTAGGTGTTGCGGCTCCTATTAGAGAATCTGGTGATATTAAAGGTTCTGCGCCTATTAAATTAGTCGGTCCAAATGGAAGTGTTGATCTTGAAGAAGGGTTAATCGTTGCAAAAAGACATATCCATATGACTACTCAAGATGCTTTAGAATTAGGTGTTAAAAACGGTGATATTGTTAAAGTAGAAGTTAACACTGAAGGAAGAAGTTTGATTTTTGGTGATGTCGTTGTTAGAGTTAGAGATGATTTTGCTTTAGCTATGCATATCGATACTGATGAATCAAACGCTGCTGGATGTGGAAAAACAGTTTTTGGAAAGATTGTTAAATAATGCCAACTATCACATATAGACCACAACACGTCTGTTCTAGAGAATTTCAAATCACTTATGAAAACGACACGATTACAAATGTTGTCATTATCGGTGGCTGTAAAGGTAATTTAGAAGGGATATCTAAATTATTAGTGGGTATGCAAATAAACGAAGTTATATCTCGTTTATCAGGTATCACCTGCCCAGGTTCAAGAACTAGACAAACATCATGTCCAGATCAAATTTCTATAGCGTTAAAACAAATTATTTAGTATTATTATTTACGTTTCATCAAGAACCGCATGAAAGGATGAAAAAATGCGGTAGCAACTCTTCAATTGAAGTAAGTGCTCTTCCTAGCAGATTATTCTGAACGATGAAAGGATTGTTAAGCCTCCTTTTATCGGAGGCTTTTATTTAAGGAGGAAATTTCTATGGCCAAAGAAAAAATATTATTTACATCTGAATCTGTTTCTGAAGGACATCCAGATAAAGTTGCTGATAAAATATCAGATTCAATTTTAGATGAAGCAATTCGTCTTGATCCAAACGCAAGAGTGGCTTGTGAAGTTTTAGCAACTAATAACACAATTATTATTGCTGGCGAAATTACCCTTAATTCAGATAAAACAATAGACTATGACACTATCGTTAAAAATGTTTTAAAAGACATTGGATATAGTAGCAAAGATTTAGGTACTGATTATCACGATGTCGAAATTATCAATTTAGTTAAACAACAATCTCAAGACATTTCTATGGGAATCAAAAAAGAAAAACTTGAAGACCAAGGAGCAGGGGATCAAGGAATCATGTTTGGTTATGCAACTGATGAAAGCAAAGGATATATGCCTTTAGCAATCTCTATTGCACATAAATTAGTTAGATACGCATCCACATTAAGAAAAAATAATAAATTTATTGGTGCAAGACCAGATATGAAATCTCAAGTAACAATTGATTATACTGATAAAGATAATATTAGAATTGATAATATCTTGATGTCTTGTTCACATGATGAAAATGTCAACTTAGATGAATTTAAAAAGTTTATTCATGATGAAATCATGGTTGTTGTTGCTAAATCATTTGGCTTAAATGATGATTTTAAATACTACATCAATCCAACAGGAAGATTTGTCATAGGTGGGCCAAAAGGCGATACTGGATTGACCGGTAGAAAAATAATTGTTGATACATATGGAGGCTATGCCCCTCATGGTGGTGGTGCTTTCTCAGGTAAAGACCCAACTAAAGTTGATCGTACCGCTACATATATGGCAAGATACATTGCTAAAAACTTAGTTGCAGCAGGTGTAGCTAAAAGATTACAAGTTCAATTATCATATGGAATTGGCTTATCTCATCCATTATCTATTGGTATTAAAACATTTCACACTAGCAATTATAGTGATGAATTAATATTAAAAATAATCAATGAAGTTTTTGATTGTCGACCAGGCATGATCGTTGAAAAATTTAAAATGACCCATCCAACATATAAATACGCTGATTTATCTAATTATGGACATTTTGGAAGACCGGACTTAGATTTACCTTGGGAATATTTAGATAAAGTAGAAGAAATTAAAAAACTCTTAAAATAAAAAATATGCAAAACTTGGCTAATTCAAATCAAAAGCCAAGTTTTTTTGTTGATTATATTGTTAATGCTTCATTTTGTTTTATAATAAAAGTAGGAGATTGACTCATATCAATTTAATAGAAAGGAGACAAGATATGAAATACCAAATTATCGGAAAGCAAATTAGTATTACTGAGGGTATTGATGCAAAGATTAGAAGCAAATTATCCCGTATGGATAAGTATTTTTTAATCAATGAAGATGTTACCTGCCGTGCTGTTTGCAGTGCTAAAAAGAATAAAGCCAAGGTGGAAATTACCATTTTTATTCCTGCGATGACTTTGCGTGCTGAAGTAGAACATGAAGACTTATATGCCGCTGTGGATTTAGCATTAGATAAATTGCAAGGCCAAATGAGAAAATTAAAAACAAGAATGGATAGAAGCAATGCAAAAACTTCTTTAGGAAAAGCTATTGCTTTTGAAAATCTTGAAACTGAAGTTGAAGATAACGCAATTTCTCCAGAAGATGTTGTTGTGAGATCAAAATCTTACTATTTAGAACCTATGTCAATCGATGAAGCAATTGTGAGAATGGATGCTCTTGGTCATAACTTCTTCTTATATTTAGATGAAGATGATGATCAAATCAGTGTCGTATATGTTAGAAATGATGGAGGATACGGCGTTATTCAAGCCGAGAATCAAATTAAATAAAATTAAAACTAAACAGGTGTCGTAATGGCACCTGTTTTCTTTTTGTTTTAAATGGTGTAAAATCATTTAAAGCGAGGATATTATGAGCCAAGTCGTTTTTAAAAATATTTTTAAAATTTATAACAAAGGAAGTCAAAATGAAGTTGTTGCTTTAAATGACGCTAGTTTTGAAATTGAACAAGGTCAGCTCGTTGTTATTTTAGGGGCATCTGGAGCTGGGAAGTCAACTTTATTAAACATATTAGGTGGCATGGATAATGCTACTAGTGGAGAATATTTAGTTGCCGATAAAAACATAACTAAATTAAATGATAAAGAACTTGGAAAATTTAGAAGAACTGAAATTGGATTTGTTTTCCAATTTTATAATTTGATGCCAAATTTAACCGCATTAGAAAATGTAAGATTAGCTGAATCAGTAGCTAATGAACCATTTAAAAGCGAAGATGTTTTAGATATGGTTGGTTTAAAAGATAGAAGGAATAACTTTCCTTCACAATTATCTGGTGGGGAACAACAAAGAATTTCTATTGCAAGAGCAGTAGTGAAAAATCCTGCTTTGTTACTTTGTGATGAACCGACCGGAGCGTTAGATTCAAAAACTGGAAGTAAAATCATTAAATTGTTAAAAGATATATCAAGAAAATATAAAAAGACTGTCATCATTGTCACACATAATTCTAATATCGCTCTTATAGCCGATCGCGTTTTACATATCCAAGATGGGAAAATTGTTTCAGACACCATCAATGAAAATATAAAAGAGCCAGAAGAAATTATATGGTAAAAAAACAAAGTATATCTTCATTGTTGATGAAGATGAATATAAGGACTATTTTAAAATCTAAATTGCAATTTTTAGCAGTGATTTTAATTACTGCAATTGCAATGACTTTATTCGTGGGATTAACTTCAAATGCAAAGTCCATCAAAAATAGAGTCGAAGAATTATATGGTCAATCTAATATTGCAGATGTTTGGGTAACAACATCTATTCATGATGGTGATGATTATTATGAATTAAAAAAACTTGCTGGACCTAATGGAATAGTGGAAGGTCGATTTGTTTTACCATCAAAACTGCAGTTTTTTTCCACAAATGCATTATTAAGTGAAGAACTGCCAACCATTAATAAACCTGCTACCACTGATAATAAAGCTAGCAAGGATTTCTTTATTATTGATTCAGCTTTATTGACAAATAGATCTGGTGAGTCTTCCTTAACAAAGTGGGTAGATGAAGAAGGTAATTATTTACCACAAAATGTTCAAATATCAATTTCTAATTATAAAAACTTACTCGCTAAAAAAAGTTTAGGAGTTTTTGATGGCGAAGAAAAAACGATGTTGGATATATTTTCTACTTGTTTAAAAGATGGAATGACTAACATTATAGACCAGCCTTATTTAGATTTAACTTTCCAAGTTACTGGCACGATGAGTTTTGCGGAAAACGTCCAATCATCACAAATGAATACCTCTTCATTTTTATTAGATGTTGATCTATTCATTCAAAAGATTATTGAATTGTATAACGCTACTTATGAAACACCAAAAGATATTGATCCTAATGACCCAAATTTTGAATTTAAAACATATATAAAAGAGCACAACATCTTAACGATGGGAAACGCATTAATCGCCGATTTAACTTTACCTAATCAATATTGCATAAAAATTGACGATAGATACAATGTTAACGATGTTAAAAATAATATAGAAACTTATTTTAATAATAAAGATAAAAATAACTTACTGATTTGCAACACTTTGAAAAATTTAGCGTCTAATATGGCGATTGAAAGTGATATTATTCAAGCTAGTCAACTAGCCTATATCTTCCCTGTTATATTCTTTTTAGTGGCCATATTAGTTGTTTTAACAACTATTAGTCAGATTATCATTAAAGAAAGAATACAAATAGGAACATTAAAAGCATTAGGAATTTCTACTTCTCAAATTGTTTTGCATTATGTGATGCTTTCTATATATATCGTTTTGATTGGAATTATTTTTGGAACGATTTTAGGACCATTTATTCTTCCTTTAATCATGAATCAAAAATATGCGATTTTATATTCTTTGCCTGCTTTGAAATTCACTATTTCTTATTTTGAAGCATTTATATCTATCATCGTTACGTTAGTTGCAACTGCATTTGTTACTTTTTTAGTGACCTATCAAGAAGCTAAATTAAAACCAAGTGAAGGTATTAGGCCAAAGCAACTTAAACCGATGAAAGCAAGTAAAAAGGATAAATTAACTTCAACTAAATTACTACCTATTAAAATGGCTTATCGTAATATTAAAGTCAATTTAGCTAAATCTTTAATGGTGGTATTAGGTGTTGCAGGATGCACAGCATTGCTCGTGTGTGGTTTTGGTATTGAAGATACATTAAATAAAGGTATCGATACTGATATTGGTCATTTTTTTAATGCAGATGGATATGTTTCTTATTCTAATAACGAATCTAAAGTTGATGACTTATTATCAATACAAGGTATAAACGAGGTTGAAGAATATTCTTCTTTGCCAGTCACAACTATCTATAAAGACATTACCTATCAAACATATTTGAACATCTATATTGATGATTCACAGTTTGTTGAACTAGGCGATTATAATTTAAAAGATAAAATCGTCATTTCTAATAAAGTCGCGAATTCATTAAAAGTAAAAGTAGGAGATGTCATTTCTTTTTCAAGTTTGGGAATAAATTTTGAAGGTGAAGTCGGATATATTTTAGAATCTTTTTACATGCATGGTTTATTTATAAATAGTGCTTATCATAATTATGATGAACTTGTGCATATTAAAACCAGTGCATGGATTTCTCTTGATGATGGTGTTGAGTTAAAAAATATCGTCGATCAAATTGTTTCTATTGATGGTGTTTCTTCTTGCAGAAGTAGACAAGAAGGCATTGATCTAATTAATTCATACATGTCTTCAATTTCATTGATGACACTTGCAGTTAGAGTGTTTGCTATTTTATTAGCGGTAGTTGTTTTATATAACTTATCATTACTGAATTTTAAAGAAAGAATTAGAGATATCGCAACTTTAAAGGTATTAGGTTTTTCTAATATAGAAATAGCTCAATCATTGATATTGGAATCTTTATTTTTAACACTGATTGGTACTTCGATTGGTCTATGTTTTGGGTTGCCGATGGAGATATTGGTTTTAATTGTGAACTTAACTCCCCTTGTTGAATTTTTATATACTGTTTATTTTGCCTCTTATGCATAAGCATTCATATTAACGATTGGTACTGCACTTATTGTTAATATCTTTTTAAGTAACAAAATTAAAAAAGT
>JAHZFY010000068.1 GCA_019421105.1 bacterium | reverse complement strand
CAAAGAAAATTAGAATTAGATAGTCTTCAAACTCAAATTAATCCTCATTTTTTATACAATGTTTTAGATACAATTGCATGGATGGCTAAATTAAATAAACAAAAAAATATCGAGGAATTTACGATAAATTTGGCCAAATTTTATCGTTTATCATTGCACAAAGGTGAAAAATATATAACCATTAAAGAAGAAATTGATATCATTCATTATTTTTTAGCAATTCAACTTCAAAGATATCCAGATTTATTCACGTATACAACATTTTGCGATGAAAAAATTCAGGACAACATGACTTTAAAGTTAATTCTTCAACCATTTGTAGAAAACGCTATTAAATATGCTTTCAATTATGATTATGACAAAATGAAAGTTGGAGAAATTTTAGTTTCAGCCAAAGAAAAAGACAATGATTATATTGAATTTGTCATAAAAGATAATGGCATTGGTTTTAACGTTACAAAAATAAGCAAAAATAAAGAGATGAATTCACCTAACGGCTTTGGTATTAAAAATGTAAAGGAAAGATTAAAATTAGAATATAAAGACTCTTTTAAATTCAAAATTACATCTAAAAAGAATGTCGGAACAACAATAAGGATTATTATTCCTAAAAATCGCCCATCTTCCTAGCTAGGTTTTCTAATGGTTCACATATCGCGTTAGCGTTTTCTTTTGCAATAAAATATACAAAACCCATAAACAATAATCCAGTGGCAAGATTAAACAAAACAATATATAAATTATTTAAATAAAATCCGTGTTTAGAGTAATTAATTTTTACTTGTATTTCATCAATTAAATAGAAATTTAAAGATTTAGAAAATAATGCTTTCTCATGAAAATGTTCATCGACATAATTTTGATCATACTCGTATAGTAAGGTCACATTATCTTGGTAAACAAAGAAAGTTGAATTGCGAAGATTAGTGCAAGATTTATCGTTTAAAAACACATTATAAATCATATCCGATTTAAAATCAGTTAATACAAAACCTATCAATTTGTTATCTTCATCAAATATTTTATTAACCAGCGAACACATTCCATCTAATTCATTGTAGGTAGTAAAAAAATAAGATGAATGAATTGCTTTATTTCTAATAAAAATTAAATGCATTTTTTCATTATCATTTATAAATTTTTTTATAGGCATTAAATTCAATAATTCATCTGTTTTTGCAAGACCAGAAACATTATAATCTCCTATTGGATTAATGTTATTATCTAAAGAATAAATCGCCATGCCTAAAATGGATTTAAAAGAGGCGGTTTTATTAGAAAGAGTTGTTCTAATCATTGCTTCTGAAGCATCTTGGCCTTTTAAATAATCCACAATACTATCATTTTGATTTAAAGAATCAATGCTAGAGGAAGCGATATCAACATTGAAATTAAAAGTGTTCGTTATTTGATCAATATCATTTTGAACATATGTATTATAGTCTCTAGTGTTAGTTATAATTAATGAACTGCAAATAACCACCATTGAAAAAACTATAGCAAATAGCGCTGGTATCCATATCGAATTAATCAATCTTTTTTTTATTTGTTTGAACATAAATAAATAATAGCACATAAAAAATTAATCACTGCAGTTTTTTCTACCAAATTTGCCGATTAGTAGCCTTAAAAGATTACTTATAAATATTTATAATATTCGTGTCGGAGGATTTTTTTATGAAATCAATGAAAATGTTATTATCTTTGCTAGGAGTGGCATCATTTACTTTAGCAGGTGGAGCGTCTTGCTCACCTAAAGATGGTAAAACTCATATTAAATTAGGAATTTGGCCTGCAACTCAACAAACCGCTGATGTTGCAATGTTCAAAGTTTGGAAAGATCGTTTTGAAGCTGACTATCCTGAATATGTTATAGATTCAGCTACATACGAATATGCTCCAAACACAGTTGTAGCTGGATGGATGTCAGGAACATTACCTACAATTTTCCAAACATGGTTTACAGAGCCAAAGATGTTAATCGCAAATGGTTATATCAGAGATATCACAGATGTAGCTAAAGAAGTTGGCTATTATGATGATATGGAAACATTTATGAAAAAAACCTTAGAAGATGAAGAAGGAAATTTATATGGAATTCCAAGAGATGGTTATGGTTTTGGAATGTTGTTAAATTTAAAGACTCTTTGTTATTATGGGCTAATTGAAGGTGATATGGAAAAACACGAATACACCTTATACGATGAAGAAGGAAATCCATTATACCCTCAAACATTTGAAGAATTAGCTTCTTGGTCTGAAATTATCAACGATAATTCAGGTGGAGTCTGTAAAGGAACTATGTTTTATGGTGCAAATAGACAAGGTGGTTGGCTATTTTCTAATATTGCATGGAATTTTGGTGCCGAATTGCAAACAATCGAAAATAACAAACCAGTTGGTCATTTAGATAGTGAAGAAGTTTTAGATGCTTTAGAATACATTGCTGATTTAAAATCAAGAGACTTATTACCTGCGGGAAGCGGTTATGTTTACAATGATTGGTATCAAGCAATCAACGAAAGAATCGCTATTGCATTTTGTGGAAGCGATGTCATTCAAAACGCAGTTACACAAGGTGGAGTGGATAGAAACGACATTGCATTCGTTCCAATGCCAGCTGGTCCTAATGGTGACCGTTACAGTCTATATGGTGGGACACCATTTGTCTTTGCCGATAATGCAACAGATGAAGAAGTTAAAGGCGCATTATTATTTTTAGAATATATGGGCAGAAGTCCAAAAATCAGCGAACCACAAAAATTAGCTATGGTCGAAGGAAAAGAAACATCTGTTAGAAAAAATGAACCTATTCTTCCATCCATTAGGCCATGGACAAATAAAGAATTTAATGACTACGCTGATGAATTAGATGATAAATATGTCAATGTTAATCAAAAATTCTTTAATGATTTCTTTGATAATATTGATTCAATGAAAAAAGAAGAAGTCAAATACGAAGCCCAATTCATGTATGACTTACTAGATGAAGCTGTCGTCACAGTGTTAAAAAATCCAAATATATCTCGTGCAGACTTAAAAAATAAATTGACTACTTTAAATTCCCAATTTAATAAAGTTTTGGATAAATACGATGCGTAATATTAATTTTAAAACACGAGATGATAAAAAAAGAAGCCTCATAAAATTCTCCAAGCACCTAAGTGGTTGGGGAATTATGCTTCCAACAATTGTTTTATTTGCTTTCTTTGTTTGGATTCCACTACTAATATCAATGGCTTTATCTTTTACAACCACAAAAGGATTTAATCCAATTGAATTTGTTGGTTTTGAAAGATATATTGAACTATTCGAGCATCCAGATTTTATCAAAGCATTTCAAAATACATTTACATACCTAGGATGGTCCTTACTTCTTGGATTTTTATTACCAATGATCGTAGGATTATTACTTTCTGAAGTTATCCATTTTAAAGGTATATATAGAATTGGTATATATTTACCTTGCGCAATTTCAGGATTAGCTGCATCAATATTATTCACGTTTTTATTTGATCCATCTAGTGCTGGTTTTTTAAATACTATATTAATTAATTTGGGTGCACAACCAATAGAATGGTTAGATGATTCTAATTTAGTCATTCCATTGATTGTTATTACTATGACTTGGAGAGGATTTGGTAGTACCGCTTTAATCTATCTAAGTGCGGTTCAACAAATTGACACAAGTTATTATGAGGCTGCAAGAATTGATGGAGCATCAACATGGAATAGAGTTGTTCATGTAACGCTTCCTCAAATTATACCTTCCATGTCTACATTATTTGTTTTGCAAGTAATTAGTGTTATGCAAGTGTTTTATGAACCTTATGTCATGACTAATGGAGGTGGCGCGGATGGAAGTTCTATCTCTTTATTATTGCTTGCTTATAACTTAGGAATGCAAGATGGAAGATTAGACTTATCTAGCGCCTGCACTGTCATATTATTTTTAATCATATTGTTATTATCAAGTATCTATTTTGTCTTAACTTATGTCATTAAAAAGAAAGGATATGCTATTTAATATGAAAAAATACGTTTTTCCAAGATTAAAGTATAAACAAGCGGGCATAATTAACTTCGTGGAATATCGTCATATTGGTTTTAAAATTTTATATGGCGTATTATTAGCTATTTTAACTTTAGTATTATTTTTAGCAGTATTTCCTTTATTTTTCTTATTTGTTCAGGCATTTAAAACTAATACTGAATTAACAAGCGCTATATTTAAATTTTGGCCTGAAGAATTTCATTTAAGCAAAATAATTGATGTTTGGATTAAAACAGACATGACAAAATACTTTTTTAACACAATTATAGTCATTATTGGATGCACAATCTGTGCAGTATTATTTAATGGCTTATTGGCATATGGGGTTTCTATTGTAAAACCAAAAGGAAGCAAAATTGTTTACTATTTGATTTTAGGAAGTTATATGATTCCTACTATTTTATCAATAGTTCCTTTGTTTAAAATGATAGCGGATCTTCAATTAGTAAATTCTTATATCCCGCTATGGTTTTCATTTGGTGCTAATGCATTTTATTTTATTCTATTTAAAAATTTCTTTGATAAAATTCCAACCGAATTAGTAGAAGCTATGAAAGTCGATGGAAGTAGTGATATTGGCATATTTTTCAAATTAATATTGCCTATTTCTTCTTCTATTATCGGAGTCGTGGCTATTTTTTCTGTGACAGCTTCTTGGAGTGATTTTTTACTTCCAAAATTAGTGCTTACAGATCCTAATTTTTATACGATTATGATTCAAATTTTTTCAATCAATTCTACAATGGGGACAGTCCCTGGTATAACTCCTGATATGTTATTGATGGCTTTATGCATTTCAATTGTCCCTCAAATCATAATTTTATTTATTTTCCAAAAAAAGATTACAGGCGGAGGAATCGAAGGAGGCATAAAAGGCTAATATGGCAAAAACAGCGCATAAATATTTAACTATTCATCCATATAAAATAATAGAAGATGGATTCCATATTGATCGATATCAAGTTAGTGAATCATTATTCTCGTTGAGCAATGAATACATGGGTATTCGAGGATTTTTTGATGAAGACTACACTACTTCTAATACATTGATTGGTTCATATTTTAACGGCGTATATGACTATAGTAAAGAAACGCTAAATACTGGTTATAAAGGCATTGTTAAAAGAACTCACTTCATGGTAAATAGCGTTAACTATTACAAAATTCAATTAAAGATCGATAATGAAATCTTAGATTTAAGCAAAGTGAAATTTGATAATTTTTATCGAGAATTATCATTTTTAAGTGGTCTTTACATTAGAAAATTTGATTGGATATTATCTAATGGCAAAATTATTAATATCGAAATACAAAGATTTTTAAGTTTAATTAATTGCCATAATGCATTTCAAAAAATCATTTTAACTAGCGATAAGGAATGTGAAGTAGAACTATCGTTATTTTTAGATTTTGATATGCTTCAATGGGGTGTGGACTGCTATTTTGAAAACTTTAATAAAAACGTAAACGATTTATATGTATTAGCTAATACTTTATTCACAAAACAAAAAGTTGTTAGCAAAATGTCTATTGATGGTTTAAACGATTACCAAGTTGAAGAAATTTCAAAAGGTATTAAGGCAACTTCAAGATTCAAATTAAACAATAAAAAAGAAATAACTAGATATGTCACCAATATAATTTCAAAAGAATACGGAAATGATGATCAAGCATTGATTAATACTTCCATTAAAGAAAATAAAGAAATATTTAATATTGGATACGAAAAAATGCTAGATAAAAACATTGCATTTTTTAAAGACCTATACAATAAATCTGATGTCAATATTATTGGAAATGATGAAGATTTGCAAGGTATTAGATATTGTATTTTCATGTTAAACTGCACAAATCATGGATATTCTCCATACGATAATGTTGGGGCTAAAGGTTTGACTGGTGAAGCTTATAGTGGCCATGCTTTTTGGGATAGTGAAACATATTGTTTGCCTTATTATTTATTCAACAATTTTGAAGCAGCAAAAAATATGCTCCTATATAGATACCACAC
>JAHZFY010000067.1 GCA_019421105.1 bacterium | reverse complement strand
GAACAAAAAATGAAAAAACCATGCAAATCCTTGCTGATATATTCAATATTGAGATGAAAACTATCACGACTTCAGATGGTGGAGCACTTGGCGCGATCATATTAGCCATGGTGGGCGATGGATTATATGAAAATGTATATGAGGCTGCTAATAAATTAGTAGCGGATAAAAAAACATATTATCCAAATCATGAAAACCATAAAAAGTATTTAGAAAAATTTGAGTTATATAAGAAATTTTATCTAAATAATAAATAAGATAAAAGGTAAGCATCTGCTTATCTTTTTTTTCATGTTAAAATTCTTTTAATTTATTGACAAATTAAATAAAAATATTTAAATATAATTATGACAATTAAAGAAATAGCAAAATTAGCAGGTGTTTCAAGAGGGACAGTTGATCGAGTTATCAACAATCGAAGCAATGTTTCTAATGCGACTAAACAAAAAGTTTTAGATATCATTAAAAAGTATGATTTTCGACCAAATGAATACGCAAGAAGCCTATCGATGCGCAATAAAAAATTTAAAATAGGTGTCATCGCTGGTTCTATTGATATTCCTTTTTTTGAATTAGTGGTCAAAGGGATAAAAAAACGCGCTCATAAATATAAAAACGCTGGTATGTCAATCATCTTAAAAAAAGTCAATCTATATAAAAAAGAAATGATTTTGAAAGCTTTAGATGAATTGATACAAGAAGAAGTTTCAGCTTTGATTATAACTTCTTTTAATGATGAAATTATATGTAACAAAGTAGATGAACTTAATGTTCCAACAATTTGCATTAACAATCGATTAGATATTAAAAATTGCATTTGTTTTATTGGATGTGATTATTATAATTCTGGCTCTTTAATTGCAAATTTAATTAATCTTATCGGAAAATCTAAAAATATAGGTGTCGTAGAGTCTTGTCCACATAATTATTCCGCCCCTGAAAGATTAACCGGTTTTGAAGATACTTTAAATGAAGATAAAAAAATTATTTCTAAAAAATATAATTATGACGATGAAGATATTTCATATCGATGCGTCAAAGAAATGCTAAATGATAATAAAGACTTAGATACAATTTGTTTTTTTGGTGCTGGCATTAAAGGTGGACTCAAGGCCATTTATGAGTCAAAAACAAATATTAAATGTTATACCATAGAATATTTTAAAGAGATTGAAGAAGGTTTAAAAAACGATACGATTATCGCTACGATTACTCAACATCCATATACACAAGGTGTCAAAGCTATTGAATATTTATATAATTATTTAATTGCAAAAAAAGACATTCCAACTGAAAAAATTATGGATAACACTTTAATTTTAAAAAATACGATCGTCGTTCATAAATTAGAAGAGGAGTTATATTAATATATGGTTCCAAAAACAATTGGTTTATTTAAATTATACAATAAAAAACCTAACACTATCGCTAAAGGTGGACATGTTTATACTTACGACATATTTTTTGATATACCAAATAAGTATAAATTAAGAACCATCCGTGTTTATTTACCTTCGACATATGAATTTGATAATCCTAATAAAAGATTTAAAGTCATATATATGTGTGATGGACAAAACTGTGTCGACCATTATACTTCTGGTTATGGAGAATGGATGATGGACGAAACTATTGAAAATCGAGTTAAAAGAAATCTTGAAGTTCCTATCATCGTTGGCTTTGATTGTCCAAAAGAAGAATTTACCCGCATCCAAGAAATGACACCAATTAGTGATGGCATGTCTTATTTTAAAAATAAAGATGGGATTTGTTATGGTGATATTTATGGTGAATTTTTTATAAAGACTATTAAACCATTAATCGATAAAACCTTCCATACATTACCTGATTATGAAAATACCGCTTTTGGGGGATCATCAATGGGTGGATTAACTGCTTTTTATATGGGAAATAAATACAAAGATGTCATTTCTTTTTCTTTATGTTTTTCGCCTGCTTTTTTAGCGTATAAATACGATGCATTAAAGCAAAATTTAAAAAAGTATAATATCGACCCAAATGATAGAGGACGTTTTTATTTTTATGTCGGAGGTGTAGATTTTGAATCTAGGTTTACTCGTTCGACCTTTTTAGTGTATAATTACTTAAAAAAGATTGGTTTTAAAACCAATCAAGTAAAATTAGTCTATGATTCTAATGAAATTCATCATGAAAAAGCATGGGCTAAATATGTTGAT
Organism: bacterium; assembly: GCA_019421105.1. Classification (GTDB taxonomy): domain Bacteria; phylum Bacillota_I; class Bacilli_A; order RFN20; family CAG-826; genus CAJOOD01. Next base: position 3,882 of record JAHZFY010000067.1, on the reverse strand, counting down.
GATGCCTTTAATTACTGGCTAGATTTAAAAGGATGATATTTATATGATTGAAAATGTATTAAAAAGTATTGAGCAAATCACTCCGACAAGAAACTTTAATTTACTTTATATTATTTTAGATTCGATATTTATTTTATTTTTATTAGGGCTTTTAATATATCAAAAAAAGTATGTTACATTAGCTTGGGCAATTTTTGGTGGAATCATATATTATGTCGTTGACTATGGTTATTTTTATTGGCTTTCTGGCTCTAGAACTGTACTAGTTAATGGTGTAGCAAGCGAAGCTAATACTGCTTTAGTATTGTTATGGATGTCTTTAAGTTATGGCATAACTAATTTTGCTTTTATATGGTTATGTCTTAAAAAAGATAAACATTTAAAAGAATATTTAATATTGATTATTTTATGGTGGTTAGCTGCTCCTAGCATTGCAAGCATAGGAGGAGAAGCCACGATTCAAACATCAAGAACAACTGGCGCTTATCATGGTGCGATGGCTATTATTTTAATCGTTGGCTATTTTGGTTTAATTGCTTATAATTTGATGAGCAAAAAGAAAATGATCAATTTATTATGGTTAAATTTAATTGGCATCAGCGTCCAATTTTCATGGGAATTAGCGTTGTTAGTCAATGGAATTAGACCATTAAATGAAGTCAGTTTAACTACGTTAATCATCAATAGTGTCATCGAAACTAACTTAGGAATGCCATATATATATTTAATTTATCTAGCGGTTTATGCTAGATTTAATGAAGATTTTTCTTTGAAGAAAAAAACAAGCGATGAGTTATCGCTTGCTTAATAAATTTTTATTTGATGTGTTTTTTAATAGCTTGATAAGTTTCTTCGCTTAATTCATGCTCGATTTTACAGGCATCCATTTCAGCGATGTCTTTTCTTATACCTAAATTGATGAACCATTGCGTAATAGTTTTATGTCTTTCATAGACTTTATTAGCGATTTTTAAGCCTTCATCAGTTAAAAAGATCGCATTAGTTTTAGAATCGATAGTTATATAATCTAATTCCTTTAATTTTTTTAAAGCAATAGAAACGCTTGGTTTTGAAAAACCCAAGTCTTTTGCGATATCAATCGCATGGACGCCTTTGCTATCATTGCTAAGTTTTAATATAGATTCTAAGTAGTCTTCTTTTGATTGATGCTTGTTCATACAATCTATTGTATCTTTAATTAATTTAAATAAAAACAAAAAAATAATTGACATTCAGTTAGCGTATGCTAACATATAGTAGTTAGTTATGACTAACAAAGGAGGAATTATGCCAATTGTATTAGCACCTTTAAATCAGGAATTAACTATCACTAAAGTTATGTTAGATGATAAAACTAAAAAACATCTTGAATCATTAGGTATAACAATTAATTCAAAAGTTAAAATTTTATCTTCTACAAACGGAAACATCATAATTGCGATTAAAGATTTTAGATTGGCATTAGATGTCAGCGTTGCAAAAAAAATATTTGTTTGCTAAGGAGGGAATATGGAAAAAAAGTTATGTGACTTGTCGGTAGGTGAAACTGGCAAAGTTATAAAAATTGAAGGAGAAGGTCTCATTAGAAAAAGATTATTTGATATGGGAGTCACTCCTGGTGCGGAAGTAATTTTAAAAAAGAAAGCACCATTAGGTGATCCAATTCAAATAAATATTAGAGGATATGAACTTACTCTTAGAAAATCTGAGGCTAGTTTTGTAACCATATTATTAAGTTAAAGAAAGGAGAATATATGAAACAATTTGCATTGATAGGTAATCCAAATAGCGGTAAGACGACCCTTTTTAATTCACTGACTGGTTCGACCGCGCATGTTGGTAATTGGCCTGGTGTAACAGTGGATAAAAAAGAAGGCGTGTATAAAAAACTCGATGAAAAGGTTTCAATCATCGATTTACCAGGTATTTATTCATTATCTCCTTATACACCTGAAGAGGTCATCTCTAGAAATTTTATTTTAGACGAAAAACCTGCGGCTATTATTAATATTGTCGATGTTACTAACTTAGAAAGAAATTTATATTTAACCACTCAAGTACTCGAAATGAACGTACCTATGGTCGTAGCCCTTAATATGGCGGATGCTTTATTAAAAGACAATAAAAAAGTCGATGTCAAAGCGTTACAAGATGCATTAGGGGTTCCTGTGGTTTTAATCTCAGCTTTAAAAGAAGAAAACATTGATGAGTTGATGAAAGTCGCTTATGAGGAAAGTTTAAAGCCAAGACGTGGTAAAACTGTTTTAAAAGGAAGTAAATTAGCTCATTTAATCAAAGATGTTGAAATTGCTTTTAAAAGTTTAGAAATAGACAACCCTCTTTTTCATTCAATTAAATTAATTGAAAAAGATGAAATAGAGACAAAAAACCATCCTAATTTAATTCATATTATCGATGAATTTAAATCCAATTTTAAAGACGATACTTTCGGTGATGATTTAGAAGCGATCATAGCCGATGAAAGATATAAATTTATTTCTAATTATTGTAGTAAAACAATCAAAGAAAATAAAACAAACGATAATTTTAAAACTAATAAATCTCGTTTATCTTTATCAGATCGAATCGATAAAGTTTTGACTAATAGATGGTTAGGCATTCCAATATTTATTGCAATCTTAGCTATTATATTCCACTTAGTATTTTCTGAAGACTTTTTATTCTTAAATGCGATGGGTGTTGTTGATGTCGTTAGTTTTGAAGGCACACCATACGAAGGGTTATTCGCAAATGGGGGTATATCTTCACCAGGTGTAATATTCGCAAATTTATTTGCTAACACGTTTGATTATATTAATTCGTTAATTGCAAGCGGGCTAGAAAGCATAAATACATCATCGTGGGCGATTGGTCTTATATGCGATGGTATGATTGCTGGTGTATTTGCTGTCATCGGATTTTTACCTCAAATATTATTACTATTCTTAGCCTTTTCTATACTAGAAGATAGTGGATATATGGCACGTGTTGCCTTCATATTAGATAGAATATTTAGAAGATTTGGCATATCAGGTAGAGCGTTTATGCCGATGATCATGGGATTTGGTTGTTCGATTCCTGCGATGATCAATACTAGAACATTATCTGATGAAAAAGAAAGAACAGCGACAATTAGAGTTATTCCATTCTTCTCTTGTGGCGCGAAATTACCTATCTTAACCGCGATTGCGGGTGGAATTGCTATTCGATTTGGGTTTGCTTATCCAGATTTGATTACTTTATCAATGTATTTATTAGGAATGATAACTGCCTTTGTGGCAATCATCATCATGAGAAATACCACATTAAAAGGTGATGCCGTTCCATTTATAATGGAATTACCAAATTATCATATGCCATCCTTTAAAGGTTTGATGTTGCATCTTTGGGATAAAGTCAAACACTTTGTAAAAAAAGCTTTCACAATCATTTTAGTATCGACAATTCTAGTTTGGGTTTTATCACACTTCAGCTTTAATTGGCAATATTTAGATGACGCTGATGTGTCAAATTCTATTCTTGCTAATTTATCGATGCTAATTCAGCCAATCTTCACACCATTAGGATTTGGTAGTCAATTAAATGGCATTGGCTGGGTATTTGTAGCAGCAAGCATTGCTGGATTGATCGCAAAAGAAAATGTCGTTTCTTTATTTGCCGTCTTAGCAGCGGTAGTAGTAGGAACAACTGATCCAGGAGAAACTGAATCTGTTGCCATTTTAATTCAAAACACTGGAATTACCGCGCAAGGTTTAATTGCATTCATCGCATTTAATATGCTGACTATACCTTGCTTTGCAGCGGTCGCTACTGCTAAAGGTGAACTACCTAAAGGAAAATTAAAATGGACATTATTGTTCTGGATAGTTACATCTTTATTTG
>JAHZFY010000066.1:1143-6233 GCA_019421105.1 bacterium | reverse complement strand
GTCTAGATGAAATGTATCGTGATTTATTTAGATACAAATATGAATTAGGTAGAGGACTAGGGGATAATAAGTCTAATGAATTAGTTATTAATTTCCCATATACAATGCCTACAAACGTTGTTTTTGAAGTTGAAATTGATTTCACTAACTTTGAAAAGCCAAGAAAAGCCAATTTAGAATGGGATGGTTTATACGAAGACAAACGTTTTGAAACTTATTACAACTATTTTGGAGATGATTTAGGTGTTACATATACTAAAGAAAAAACTTCCTTTAAATTATGGGCTCCTACATCTGCTCGAGTTGAATTAAGAGTTTATGAAACAGGAACACCTGATCGTTATCTTCCTGAAGAAGAAGTAACTCCAGGTGGACAAAAGTATGAATCATATCGCATGAGCTATACTCCAGGTGGTGTTTATTCTTGTGTCGTCAATGGTGATTTAAATGGTAAATATTATACCTATAATATTTTTAATACTACCGGTGAATATGAAGTCATGGACCCATATGCAAAAGCAGCAGGTGTCAATGGCGAAAGAGGTATGATTTTAGATTTTGATACTACCGATCCAGAAGGTTGGGATGAAGTTCCAGAAGTTTGGGATGGACAACCAGGATTTGATATCAAACATCCAACGGATTTATCTGTATATGAAGTTCATATTAGAGATTTAACAATGGATGATACTTGGACAGGAAATTCAAAAAGAGGTACATATCAAGCTTTCTATGAAGCAGGAACCACATATACTAAAGATGATATAACTGTCACAACAGGATTTGACCATATTGAAGAATTAGGAGTTAAGGCTATTCAAATTCTTCCAGTGTTTGATCAAGCTAATGATGAAATAAATGTTAAATTTAACTGGGGCTACAATCCATTAAATTACAATGTTGTTGAAGGTGGATATTCTAGTGATCCATATCATGGTGAAGTTAGAATTAAAGAATTTAAAGAATTGATTAAAGCATATGCTTTAAATGATAATCATACTAGAGTGATTATGGACGTAGTTTATAATCACGTTGCCTCTGTTACACAATCTATCTTTACAAAGATTATGCCTAAATATTTCTTTAGAATGACTGAGGATGGTTATTATACTGATGGCGCTGGTTGTGGCAACGAAGTTAAAAGCGAAGCACCAATGATGAGAAAATATATTGTTGATTCTGTCAAATGGTGGGCAAGCGAATATAAAATCAAAGGATTTAGATTTGACTTAATGGGTCTATTAGATGTCGATACTATGAGACTTGTCAAAGATGAATTATATAAAATCGATAAAGATATTGTTTGTTATGGTGAAGGTTGGTCTTTAGGGTATAGTGGTCCAAAAGATATGGGAACATGGACAAGCAATGTTTATTCTAAATTATACCCAACAACCGAAAGTCCAGGTATTCTTGGTGGATTCTCTGATGGTGGAAGAAACGCTATGAGAGGCGGAAACGACCAAGGATATGGAACAAATAACCCTTATCCAGGCTGGGGTTTTATGGCACAAGGTGCAAGCGACGTTGGTGATAAAGGGCAAAAAGTTGGCGATATGATTAGAGGCATACACAATGGTGTTGGAGCTAACCCATATCAAACCGTTAACTACATTTCATGTCATGATAACTACACTGCATGGGATCAATTAAATTACACTTTATCAGAAGCTCCAGGAAATAATCCTCCAGCTTCAAAAGAACCACACCCAAGTGTTGTTGCTTCGGCAAGTGTTGCAGCTCATGCAGCTGTCAGCGCATCATTAGGTATTGCATTCATCCATGGTGGGGAAGAAATTTTTAGAACTAAAATTGAAGATGATCCAGAGATAATTCCTTATCCAGATTTACCTTCTTGGGTTGAAGATGATCCAACTGCTCCAAAATGTGGTCCTGCCGTAAGAATGTTTGATAAAGTTATTACTCATAACTCTTACAAATCTAGCGATGAAACTAACTCATTTAAATGGGATAGAAAGATTTCTATTGAATATAAGGGTAGCGAAGTGAATATGCTCCCATATTCTACACAATTTAGCGAAATGTTGAAAATGAGAGAACAAATGGCAGATGTAAGATGCGCTTATCCTGATAATGTTGACAAAACTGCTACTTGGGGAAACGGCGAAAATAAATCAACTTATAACGCTACTGTTATTGGTGTTTGGTTTGGAACATCAACAACAAATTATTGGTTATTCTTAGGTGGAAGAGTCGGCGGCACTATTTCTTGGGATGAAGCAGGAACAAAGACATTATTCTACAATTCTAAAGGTGGAAATAATGGTATTAGTATTGGTTCTGGCAACATAACTATTGGTGCAGGACAATTTGTCGTTTACAAAAGCTAAGGAGAAATAATATGAAGAAAATGATGTTATTTATGTTATTACCTTTGTTAGTTTTAACAGGTTGTAATAAAGAAGAAAATTCTACTAGTAAAACAACAAACACTCATTATCCAGAAGATGCAATAACTATTAATTATTATGCGTTTGGTGCGGTTAATGATGAAAAAGAGGACATTATTTTTACTACAACTAGTTATGTTGGGGAAAAAATCAGTGAATTTCCTTCTACTCCTGAATCTCCAGATCCAGCTTATAAAACATTTGTTGGTTGGTCCAACTTAAGATTTGTTTTAAGCGAAGACGATATTTGGGATTTTGAAAATGATGTAATTCCAGGAACTGCAAGACCTGGCGTACCATTTTGTTTATACGGAATTTGGGATGAATAAAAAATGAAACAAAAAATATTAAGTTTAGGATTATTGGTAGGAGCCATGGTGTTATCATCATGCGCTCCTAAAACAAGTTCAACAAATAGCAGTGGCACTAATCCATTCACTTCTTCTAGTGAACCTAGTGAATCTACTAGTGAAACCAATATAACTACATCTATTGATGGAAGTTATGATGAATGGGCTGATACTTGGTCTAAACAAGGTCATCTATACATTCATTATTTAAGACCAAAAGCAACTGCTGATGAATATAATGATTGGGCAATTTGGCTATGGCAAAACGCTCCAACAGACTCTGAAGGTACTTTATGGGGTGCTTCTAAACAAAGCGTTAGAAATATCTTTAATGAAATGTCAACTTCATGGATGAGCGATATCGGTGGCAGCGGCGCTAATATCGATCAAAGTGGAAGAGTCATGGATATCGATATGACAAGAACAGATTTAGTAGGTGGAAAATCTGGAAGCAAAGTTAGTTTAATTGACGCCACTAGATTAGGCTTTTTAATTGTCAATCAAAATAGCATGGATGGCGGATCTCATTGGACTAGCGATGGTGGAGCAAACACTTACATTAAAGATTTTGATAAAGAATTAGCTAAAAAAGGCTACGTACATATTTATTGTGTTCAAGGAAATGTCGGTGATTTTACTTTTACCTATAGCAATGAAGTTATTCAAAATCCTGTTATCGATGATGAAACAGGTGCTTATAGAAGTAAATACGATGTTTCTTCCTCAACATCTAAATACGGTGTAAGTAAAACCGCTGGATCTTTTAAAAATGATGGTGTTGGCTATCAAATCTTTGTTGCTTCTTTTAAAGATAGCAATGGAGATGGAATGGGTGATTTAAGAGGCGTTATCGACTCATTAGACTATTTAGACGCTTTGGGTGTCGATGTTTTATGGTTGACACCTATTCAAGCATCTGAATCTTATCATGGTTATGATATTACTGATTTTTACATGGTCGATTCTAAATTTGGCACTCTAGATGATTATCGTGAACTTATCTATAAAGCTCATCAAAAAGGCATGAAAGTAATCATGGACTTAGTTTTAAATCATACATCTAAAAACAATGTTTGGTTTAAAAAATCACAAAGAGCAGAAAAAGGCGTTGATGAATTTGGTAACGAAATCAATTACCGCGATATGTACCATTGGAAATTTAAAGGCGATAAAGTTCAGCTTTATAAAGATGGTTCATATAAAACTGTCAATGTTGAAAACCATCCAGATTGGTATAAAGATGGTGAATCAAATTATTATTATTACGGCAAATTCGGCTCCAATATGGCGGAATTGAATTATGATTGCCAAGCAACAAGAGATTTAATTATCAATATGGCTTTATATTGGATGGGATTTGGTTTAGACGGCTTTAGATTAGATGCTGTTAAACACATCTATATGAAAGATGAAGTCAATACAACTGGTTCAGATTTAATCATTGAAGATTATGGTGAAAGAACATACTACGATGAAGAAAAAATGGAAACAGTTACTGTCAACTTTGATTATTCTAGCGACTTAACTAAAAATGTGAATTTCTGGAAAGAATTCGCTAATGAAATTAAAGCAATTTATCCGAATTGCTTCTTAGTTGGTGAAAACTTTGATGGTTGGGGAACAAGAATTGCTCCTTATTATCAAGCCTTAGATTCTCAATTTGATTTTGCATTATATTATCATAACCAAGAATGGTTATATGAAAAAGGCGCTACTTTTATGGCGCAAAATCATGCTGGTGAAACTTACGATCGTTTCAAAGCAAATAATTCCACAACTCTTGGTGACAAAGGCATTCAAATTGAAGGTGGTAAAAGAAGTGATTTTATTAACTCTGCTTTCACATCTAACCACGATACTGCTAGATTGATTAACCACATGTCTAAAACAAATAAAGTAAGTGGTACAAATACTGAAATTAATAAAGCAAAAGTAGGTGCAGCTTCTACTATTTTAACTCCTGGAATTTCTTGGATTTATTATGGTGATGAATTAGGTATGTCAGGTAACTCTGATCAACATAAAGCATTATATGGTAATGATAACAATATTGATTTATGGTATAGACAACCATTTAAGTGGGGCGATGATACTACAACTGATTATACTTTTGGACAATATGCGGTTGAATGGGATTCATATAATAAAAATTTAGATTCTATGAATCAACAAGAAAGCAAAGATGATTCGATGTTGAATTTTTATAAGTCATTAACTCAAATTAAAAAATTATATGGAAGTAATGCAACATATCAAGGTCATAGCTTTAGTGGGAATAATGATATTTATCATTTTAGCGTCACATCTAGCAACGGCACCTTTTATGTTT
>JAHZFY010000066.1:0-1133 GCA_019421105.1 bacterium | reverse complement strand
ACAGTGTCAGTGCCAGTAAAAACAAATACATACGCTCTTAATGGTGCAAAACAAGATGGAACATTGACACCATTTGGAGTCATTGTGACTAAATAAGGAGGCAAAACGATGAAAATATTTAAAAGATTATTCTTATTATTGCCTTTATTAATTTTAACTGGGTGCGCTACTTTAAAAGGTCAAACACTCGATAATGTTAAAAAGGAAACTAATGACCATGTCACTTATTTAGTATTGACCGCTAATGGATTATACGAAAATAAAAAAGGTGAAAATATCGATTCATTATCTTTAGAAAATACAATCGAATATAAGGCTACACCTAATGAAGCTTTACCAGGCAAGGACAAAGTAACTTCTAGCATTAAAGATGTCGAATTTACTTCTTGGATTTGTTATGAAGGAAATGGTAAACCAACCATTTATGACAAAGTTCCTTCAAAAAGCGGAATGGTCTTATATGCCTTCTTCACCTATACGGGTAATGGTGGTTCAGTTGATCCAGATCCAGATCCAACACCAGATATGAAAACAATTTATTTTGAAGATACTGAGTGGTGGAATACTAGCGCAGCTGGTACTGCAATATATCTTTGGAATTCAAAAACCGAAGTGAACAATTCTTGGCCAGGCGAAAGAATGACTCATATTGAATATAATGAAGCCGAAAAATCTAATTTATGGTCATTTGAGTTAGATACGAATAAATATGATTCATTTATATTTGTTAGAGTAAATCCTGAAGGAGAAATTGCTGATTGGGGCGCTAAAACAGTTGATTTAAGCGTTTCATCAATGGGTGATAACAATTTATATTCCATTAAGGGAAGCGAAACTGTTTGGGGCAATCCTGGCGTTAATGGCACTTGGTCCACACACAAGTAATAAATAAAAGGTATAGATTAATTCTATGCCTTTTTTTATAATGATATTGTATGAAAATTGGAATTGTCGGCGGGGGTTATTCCGCTATTTTAGAGGCTTTATTTATCAAACAAAAACACGAGGATTATGATGTTTTAGTTTTTGAAAAAAACGATTGCTTAGGCAAAAAAATTAAAGCCACAGGTAATGGGAAATGTAATATCAATACCTATGAGGATAATAATGAAGCTTTTAACCATAAAGACATA
>JAHZFY010000065.1 GCA_019421105.1 bacterium | reverse complement strand
TATTAAAATAGATAATTTGTAGAAATTGTTGTCTTCGTGCAACAATTTTATTTTATAATAAAAGTAGGAAAGGAGTTAGTTATGGATAGAAGAATTAAAAAGACAAAAAATTTAATTAGACAAGAAGTAACAAGAGTTTATAGTAGCAATCGTAAAGTAAAACTAAATGTATCTAGTCTTTGTGAATCTATTGACATTAATAGATCGACATTTTATTTGCACTATAATTGCATCGAGGATGTTATTGAAGAAATCGAAAAAGAAATAGTGGAAGATGTTAAAAAAATATGCGTCGATTATAGAGATAATGTCACAAACGCGTTAACAGAAATTTGCATATATGTTAAACAACATAACAATGAAGCAAAAACAATTTTCAACGTATCTTTTTCCCATTTTTTGAATTTAGTTCTTCGAGAGTTTTATCAATTAGCTAACGACTCATGGTTTGTTACTAGCGTTGAAGGAAATATTAGTAAAGAGTATGTAACTACATTTTTAATATATGGATCTTTAGGTGTAATCAAGAAATGGGTATTCGATGATTTTAAAGCCCCAATTGAAGCTATTGCCAATGGATTCCACGATTTTTTCAAAAGTAAATATAAAACTAAATAATAACTAAAAAACTACTAAAATGCATAATATTAAGAGAATATTTGAAGAATTTAATAACAAGAATTACGAAGAAGTAATAAAGTTAAGCGAAAACGAAAAAGATGTTCAAACTATTGTTTTAAGAACGTTTTCTTTTGCATTTTTAAACGATTATAAAATGGCAATCCAATGTTTAAAAGATAACGAAGAATTACTTTCTAAAAACTTAGGAAAGCTCATTGAAATGCACATGGAGATTTGCTTTCAATTCAATAAATTTTCTGATGCTTTAGACGCATTGAACCATTATGAAGAATATCCATATGTATCTCAAGAGGTTGAAGAAAAATTTATTTATTATAAAGACAAAATAAAAAAAGAATTAGATAGACTTTCAAACAAAAAAGATGATGATGAGTCATTAAAAGAATTATTAGCCAGTAACAATACAAATAAAGTAATCGAAGGCATAACGAGAATAAAAACGCTTGAAGAAGCAAATTATCATAAAAAAGCTTTGAATGAAATTTTAAGTGGTAATTTAAATTTTAAAGTAAAAGCATTAGCGATTATTATGCTTATCGATTTAAAATTTGATGATTTAATCAAAGTGAAGAAAAACGATGATATTATCACTATAAAACCTTGCACTATTCTTCCTTTTTTTGAAACAAGGAAATTTAAGGCTCTAATAAATAAAGCTAACGAGACACAAGATATTACTTACGCGAAAACATTCGAGACTATTCTTGCAGCCTATTATATGGCAAATTTGCCTTATGAGGTCGAAGATGATGAAAATGATTTATTTCAAGCTTGTGATTTGTTGGTGAGAAAATATTTGATGATGCCTACAAATAAAATGATGCCAAGCCCAATTGTTATCAAGTTGATGGCGGATATTGAAAAAGCTAATGAGTTATTTTCAATTTAAAATTAATAAATTTTATTTAATTTAAGTATTTCACTTGCATTTGAGTATTATATTAAATATAATTTTCAATGCGTAATTTTTATATTTATAGGAGTAAAAATATGGAAAGAAAATTAAACAAATTACCACATTGTCAAACAGAAGTAGTTGTCACTTTTTCAAAAGAAGAATGGACAAACGCTACTAAAAAAGCTTTTAACAAATTAAAACAAAATGTCACTGTTAAAGGTTTTAGAAAAGGAAAAGCACCTGATCACTTATTAGCAGAACATGTTGATCAACATAAAGTAATGGATGAAGCTATCAATGCTTTATTACCTGTTGCATATAAAGCAATCATTGAAGAAGACAAGGTTGAACCATATGCACAACCACAAGTTAACGTTGAATCTCTTACTGATTCTGAATTAGTTGTTAAATTCATCATTACAACTGCCCCTGAAGTTGAATTAGGTGAATATAAAAACATCGAAGTTGGCAAGCAAGAAGCAAGCGTCACTGATGAACAAGTTGAAGCCGAAGTCAAAAAACTTTTAGATCAAAACGCTACTTTAAAAACAAAAGATGGCGAAGTTAAAGATGGCGATACAGTTATCATTGACTTCACTGGCTATGTCGATGGTGAAAAATTTGAAGGCGGTGCCGCTACAAATTATGAATTAGTCATCGGTTCTAAATCATTTATTCCAGGATTTGAAGATCAAATTATCGGACATAAATCCGGCGACGAATTTGATGTTAATGTTACATTCCCTGCTCAATATTTAGAAAAATTAGCTAATAAGCCAGCAGTCTTTAAAATCGTTTTACACGAAGTTAAAGAAAAAGTTTTACCAGAATTAAACGATGAATTTGTCAAAGGTTTAAATATTGAAAAAGTTGAAACTTTAGATGCATTACGTGCAAACAAAAAAGAAGAATTATTAAATGTTGCAAAACGTGAAGCAAGAAGAGTTTTCATGGAAAAATTATTAGAAAAAATCGAAGCAAATTCCAAAATTGAAATTCCAGCTGCATTCATTGAATCTGAAGCTATCTCTAGAAGAAAAGGTGTTGAATCTCAAATGGCACAATCTGGCTTCAATTTAGAACAATACTTGCAAGTTATTGGTCAAACAGAAGAACAATTCATGAATTCTTTAAAAGCTGAAGCAGAAAAAAATATCAAGGCTGTTACAGTTTTAAGAGAAGTAGCTAAAAAAGAAAACATCGTGATTGGCGATGCTGAATTAGAATTAGAATTCGCTAAAATGGCCGACGCATACAACATGAAAATAGAAGATGTTAAAAAAGCAATCGGCAATAGAAGCGAAGAATTAAAAACACAAATTTTATTAGGACAAGCAGAAGATTTCTTATTCAACAACAATAACTAATCTTCGCAAGGAGGTTAATTATGGCAAACAGTGTCAAAAAAAATAAACCTATCGAACTACCAATTCTTGTTACAAAAGAAGCGGTAGTTCTACCTGAAATGACTCAAGTTATCGGGGTTTCAAGAAGAATATCGTCACAGGCAATATTTTCTTCTAAAGATCGCTATGATTCTTTATTGTTTACTACATCGCAAATTAACCCTGATTTAACTGATATTACAGAACAAGATATCTATGAATATGGTGCCGTATTACAAGCGTCACTCAAGATAAGAAAGTATTCATCGTTAGAATTGTTTCAAAAGCGAGAGTTCATTTTGAAAAGATTTATCAAAAAGATGGTTGCTTTTTTGGTGTTGGCGAAGTCTTAGAGATGGATTTTGTTGAACCTAATATTTTAAACGACTATGTCGTAAATATTAAAGCTTTGGCAGATAAGTATAAAATTTCTGATTCTTTAAGACATAAAGATGGTATTTCAATATCGATCATTTATGAATTTGCCAATTTAGCGTATTCAATTATTCAATACGCTAATGTGCCACTTGAAGATAAAATAGCCGCTATTAAAATAAATGATCCTAAAGCGTTATATGATTTGACAATAGAGACATTAGAAAAAACAAAAATTAATGTTACTTTAGAAGAGCAAATCAATAACAATATTAGAGAATCTAGCGAGCAAGCTCAAAAAGAATACTTTTTAAGAGAAAGAATGAAAGCCATCAAAAAAGAATTGAATGGCGAAGCTGCTGCAGAAGATAAAAACGAAACTATCAAAAAAAGATTACAAGAAGGAAAATATCCTGAAAATATCAAAAAAAGAATCGAATCAGAAATGGCAAAAGCAGATATGATGCCACCTGGTTCATTAGAAACTTCTTTGATTCAAAACTATATCGATATTTTGTTGAATCTTCCATGGTGGCAAAAAACAGAAGATGATGACGATATCAAAAATGTTAAAAAGATTTTAGATGAAGACCATTATGGTCTTGTTAAAGTCAAAAAAAGAATCGTCGAATATTTAGCGGTTAAGAAACTAACCGGGAATTTAAAATCACCAATTTTATGTTTCTATGGCCCACCAGGCTGTGGTAAAACATCATTAGGTCGTTCCATTGCAAGAGCTTTAGGAAGAAAGTTTTTTAAAGCATCTTTAGGTGGCATTTCTGATGAAGCAGAAATTCGTGGACATAGAAGAACGTATGTTGGTTCTATGCCAGGAAGAATTATTTCTGGTATGAAAAAAGTTGGCGTTACTAATCCAGTATTTTTATTAGATGAAATCGATAAAATTGGTTCTTCTTATAAAGGTGATCCATCTTCTGCATTATTAGAAGTTTTAGATCCAGAACAAAACTTTGCTTTCAATGATAATTTCATTGAAGAACCATATGATTTAAGTGATGTTTTGTTTATTTGTACTGCTAACTATTTAGAAAATATACCTGCACCTTTAAGAGATCGTTTAGAATTGATTGAAGTTAATTCTTACACTCTTTTAGAAAAAGTTGAAATTGCAAAAAGACATTTAATTAGTAAACAAATCGAATTCAATGGATTAAAACCTGATCAAGTCAACTTTACTGAAGAAGGCATTATTTATATTATAGAACACTACACACGCGAAGCAGGCGTGCGTGAATTAGAAAGACAAATTGCCTCTTGTTTAAGAAAAGTTGCAGTTTATTTAGTCGAACAAGAAAAACCTGAATTCATCAGCATTGATGTTGAAAAGGTTAAAGAATACTTAGGTGTTGAAATTTTTGATTCTACCAAAAAAGAAAGAAGCAAACAAATCGGTGTCGTCACTGGTCTTGCTTATACTGAATACGGTGGAGATATTTTACCAATTGAAGTAAATCATTTTGCTGGAAAAGGCGGATTGATTTTAACTGGACATCTTGGCGATGTTATGAAAGAAAGTGCGACGATTGCTTTAGACTACGTTAGAGCAAACGCTGAAAAATATAAGATTGATTCTTCTATTTTCATGAATAATGATGTCCATATTCACGTACCTGAAGGTGCTGTTCCAAAAGATGGTCCATCAGCAGGTGTTGCTATTACCCTTGCTATTATTTCTTGTTTGAGCAAAAGGCCTGTTGATCATAACGTAGCGATGACTGGGGAAGTCACTTTAAGAGGGCATGCCTTGCCAATTGGTGGTTTAAGAGAAAAAACTTTAGCTGCTTTAAGAGCTGGTATTAAAACAGTCATCGTACCAAGTGAAAACAAAAAACAAATTGAAGAACTTCCAGAAGAAGTTAAAAATAGTATCAAAATTGTTTTTATGAACAATGTTGATGATGCGATTAAAGTTGCCCTAAAAGAGGAATAGATGATTAATTTTAGAAATTCTTTATTCATAAAGTCTGCAGCTTCTTATTTGCAGGCTCCAAACGATGATTTAAATGAAATTTTAATTGTGGGCAAAAGTAATGTGGGGAAATCAAGCTTGATCAATGCATTATGTGATAACTCTAAATTAGCTTTTGCCTCATCTAAACCTGGTTTCACTAAATTATTGAATTATTTTAATATAGACAAAACTTTTTATTTAGTTGACGCTCCTGGATATGGTTATTCAAGGTCCAACGCTCAAGAAATAGATTTTTTTGCAGAGTTAATGGAAAATTATTTTTCAAAGCATCAAAAATTAAAAGGTGTGTTGTTTTTATTAGACTCTAGAAGAGAAATTTCGGAAGATGATTTAACTATTTTTGATTATTTAAGACAACTAAATGTTAAGTTTTTGGTCGTTTTAACTAAATCAGATAAGTTAAATCAAAGCGAAAAGCATAAGATGTTAGTGGAAATTAATAATAAATTCAATTTGGATAAAGAGGATGTTATATTTACTTCTAGCAAAAATAAAAAAGGTATTGATATTTTAAAAATTAAAATAGAAAATTTAATTATAAAGTAGATGAAAAAAGTGAATAATCTTCATAGCAGTGTTTTTAAAGCAAGTCGAAAAGATTATATTTTACATCTACTTTTTTATTATTTTTTAAATGTAATTTCTTTGTTTTTATTGTTGCCGTATACTTATGTATTAAAAAAGAAATATGTATTAAATAATACATATATAAATGGTAATTCGCTAGATTTTAAAGGTAAAGTTTTAACTGCTTATAAAAAATTCAGTCTATATTTTTTATTGTGTGTGATTACTTTAGGCATATTTTATTTTTTCTTAAAAGGTAAATTACTTAAATGGGAAGTGGAAAACACCTGTTATTCAAGTAGTTTACTAGCAAGAAAATCTTATTTTGATTATTCTTATAAAGATTATGCAATAGTAGCGATTAATTCATTTATTTATAGTGTGAGTACATTTGGCTTTGGTATACCTCATGCATTGATATTAAAATCAAAAGCAAAATATGATCACATGATTTTAGAAGGAACTCAAATGCAATTTATAGC
>JAHZFY010000064.1:6032-6388 GCA_019421105.1 bacterium | reverse complement strand
ATTTCCTTAATCATGTAATGATCATAGCCTTTAATGTCTTTTTTTAATAACTCTATGCTTTTATGTTCAACCTGATAAGTGATTGGATTACCATCATAAAATAATTTTATTTCATCGTTTTTGATGTATCCATATTCATCATCTTTTAAATCGATAAAATCATTTGTGTATTCAATCATTGGGCTTGCATCGCTTGCTAGCAAATTAAAACCGTTTCCTATTCCGATTAATAAAGGAGAAGATTTCTTATAAAAATATAGTTTTTCATCGTTTTTATGCATAAGCGCAATAGCAAAAGAACCCTTTACATATTCTTTTAATGCATTTAAAGCACTTAAAACATCATTTTTCTCATA
>JAHZFY010000064.1:1926-6022 GCA_019421105.1 bacterium | reverse complement strand
CGCCCGCCGCAACCACGCCGATGGCGTATGCTCCCCGCATTTGTTCCACTGCCCGGTTTACGGCTTTGTGCAGATCTCCGTCGTAATAAATACCGATCAGATGGCCGATGACTTCTGTATCTGTATCGGATTTGAATTGATAGTCTCTTTCTTTTAAAAACTCTTTTAGCTCTTCAAAATTTTCAATCACACCATTATGAACAACACTAAATTCATCATGATATGAGATATGTGGGTGTGCGTTAATGGTATTTGGTTTTCCATGAGTTGCCCATCTTGTATGCCCTATAGAGATATTTGAATCAATATTTAATGGTAAAATAGTTATTAAATCATCAACTGTTCCAACAGTTTTATAAACATTGATGTCGGCATTTAAAAAACCCATACCAGCGGAATCATACCCCCGATAATCTAAGTTTTTTAATCCGTTGATGATGTATTTTTTTACATCTAATTTGCCATTGCATCCCACTATTCCGCACATAAAATCACCACCATTATTTAATTATTCGTCTTCTTCGTCTTGAAAAGCATTGAATACTTCTAATACTTCAGAGAATTCTTCGTCATCTTCAATTTCGATTAATTCTCCTTCATCAGTGTATTTCATTGCCATCACTTCATCTTCATTATCTAATTCATAAAAAAGAACATATTTTGTGTTTCTTTCCTCATTTTCATATTCAAAAAGAATTTCAACTAAGTGTTCTTTTTGATTAGCGTCAATGATTATCATTTGATTTTCATTAGGTGTCATATTATTTTGCCTCCCTTTTTCGAATATATATATCAAGTATTTCTTGAGCAGCTAAAATATCTACGATATTTTTTTGTTTTCTAGAATCGATGTTCATCATCGTTAAACTTCTATGAGCCGCTACGCTTGTAAATCTTTCATCGATCATTTCAACTTTAAGATTAGGGTTATTATTCAATAACATATCTTTAAAATCTAAACATCTTTTAGACATATCGCTTTGTTCTCCACTTAAATGTAATGGTAAGCCCAAAGCAATTTCATCAATTTGATGCTCATTTAATAACTCCAATACTCTTTTTAAAGGAGTATCAAAATCATTATATTTAAATCTAACTAATTCGATGCCATGAGAAATGCCTAAGGAATCTGAAATTGCAATTCCAAGAGTTTTCATTCCTAAGTCTAAGCCGATTGCTTTTTTCATTAGTTAATAAACATTCCTTTCAATGAATCTAAAGCGTTGTTAACTTTGCTAGCGTCTTTACCTGCACCCATAGCAAAGTCTGGTCTACCCCCACCAGAGCCATTTAAAATTTTAGAGACGCTAGAAACAATCATTCCAGCTTTATATCCATCTTTAATTGCTTCTTTTCCTAAAGCAACACAAATTTGTAAAGATTTACCATCATTTGCAATCAAAGCGATTATGTAGTCTTCATAAATAGTTTTTAAATTATCAACAACAAGCATTAATATATCTTTTGATATATTACCTAAGTATGAGCAAATAAAGTTATGACCATTTATCATTGAAAATTGATCTTTTAAAGACTCGCTTAATAAAGAAGCAATCTTTTTATTTAAACTATCATTGACTTTCTTAAGTTCTTCTTTTTCATTTAAGATTGCATTTAATCGATCATCGATTTCTTTATATGATTTTGCATTGACCTTATCTTTGATGCGGTTCAACATATTTTGTTTTCTTTTAAATTCTTCATATGCCCCATATGATGTTGTAAATTGAATTCTTCTTATGCCTGCAGCAATACTTGTTTCGTTTAACAAATAGAAAATGCCGATATCAGATGTGTTATTTACATGAGTACCACCGCAAAATTCTTTAGACACATCTCCAAAGCAAACAACTCTAACTACATCACCATATTTTTCATCAAATAAAGCTTTTGCACCAAGTTTTTTAGCTTCTTCGATATTTAAAACTTTAGTTTCGCAAGGTATGCTATTACAAATCCATTGATTGATTTTTTGTTCTATTTGATTTAAATCTTCATCAGAAATTTTACCATCATAATTAAAATCAAAATGGACATAGTCTTCATTAACTTGGCTACCAGCCTGACTTATATCAGAATTTAAAACTGCGTCTAATGCTGCTTGTAACAAATGTGTCGCAGAGTGATTTCTCATCACTTTAAATCTACGATTTTCATCGATTTTTAATTCAAATTCATCATTTAAATTTACTTGTCCAAATAAAACTTCAACATGGTGTAAATGTTGTTTATTAGGAGCTTTTACGACATTTAAGACATTGCAGCTACATTCATCATTGCTAATAGTGCCATGATCGCAAACTTGTCCGCCACTTCCAGCATAAAAATTAGTTAGATCAAAAATGATGTCACCTTCATCTTCGATGTGATCAACTTTAACACCATTTTTAAATAAACCGATGACTTTTGCTTTAATAGGCAAATAACCATAGTTAAATGTGCTACTTAAATTAAATTCTAATAAGTCTTTAGATTGTTTGTTCATCGATTCAAGACCCACTCTTGCTTTTCTTGCTTGTTCTTTTTGGTGTTTCATTTCAATTTCAAAACCTTCAATATCAACTTCAACACCTTTTTCTAAACAAATTTCTTTTGTTAAGTCAATTGGGAATCCAAACGTATCGTATAATCTAAAAGCGTCCTTGCCATCTAATTTATTTTTGCCTTCGATGTATTTATTTAAAATTACTTCGCCATTTTTCAATGCTTTTAAGAATTTTTCTTCTTCTGATTTAATCATTTTTTCTATTTTGGTTTGGTTGAGTTTTAACTCAGGATAAAATGATTCCATAATATTGATGACATCGCCTACTAATTTATACATGAATGGTTCATCGATGCCGATTTTTTGGCCGTATCTCATCCCTCTTCTAATCAAACGTCTTAAAACATAACCGCGACCCTCATTAGAAAATACTTCACCATCGTTTAAAGCAAATGTGCATGCACGAATATGGTCAGCAATAACGCGATATGAAGCTTTATATTCGCCTTCGTATTTATATGCTGCAAAAGTTTCAACATGTCTGATAATTGGTAAGAATAAGTCTGTATCAAAGTTTGTTTCGGCATCTTGCATGATGCAGCATATCCTTTCTAAACCAGATCCTGTATCTATATTTCTTGAAGGTAATTCTTTATATTCTTCTCTTTTAACGCCATTAACTGCATTATATTGAGAAAAAACAATCCCCCAAATCTCGATATAACGATCATTTTCCATGTCGTTTTTTAATAATTCAATACCTAAATTTTCTTTGTCATATTTTGGTCCGCGATCATAAAAAACTTCAGTATTTGGGCCACATGGTCCTTCACCAATTTGCCAAAAATTACCTTCCAAAGGTATTAAATGGTCTTCAGCAAGTCCTTGTTCCATCCAAAGTTTTTTAGTTTCTAAATCATTTGGATAATATGTTACATAAATTTTATCTTTATCAAAGTTGAACCAGATTGGACTAGTTAAAATCTCATATGCCCAGGCAACGATTTCTTTTCTAAAATAATCGCCGATAGAAAAATTACCTAGCATTTCAAAAAATGTATGGTGTCTAGCTGTGTGACCTACATTTTCAATATCATTAGTCCTAATTGATTTTTGAACATTTGTAATTCGTCTTGCAGGTGGAATTTCACTTCCATCAAAATATTTTTTTAAAGCCGCAACTCCAGAGTTAATCCATAATAACGTTGGGTCATTATGTGGAATTAATGATGCTCCTTTTTCAACCTTATGTCCTTTTGATTTAAAGAAATCAAGCCACATGTTTCTTATTTGTGAAGATGTCAATTTTTTCATATATCCTCCTAATTTAATAAAAAAGTTCCTACTTAAGGAACGAAATTTCGCGGTACCATCCTTATTCATCTAATATAGATGCACTTAATTTAACCGTAACGTGGTAAGCGTCTATGATTAGTAGAGTCAAGGAAGTGGCGCGTTTATTTCCTTAATTCGCATTTCCAATAACTAGCGTTCCCTATATTAAGGTCAAATAAACTTAGTTTCCTTATAGACGGGTGTATAATATCACATTTTTAATAAAAGATAAATATCTTTTTTATTTTGGCCACAATTCATTTGAATCTAAAATCA
>JAHZFY010000064.1:0-1916 GCA_019421105.1 bacterium | reverse complement strand
TGAGCTAACTTCCATATCTGCGCCAAAAATACCAGTTGAAGGTGTTTTAAATAAAAGTTCTAATTTCGAATTGAAATATTCATAAAGAATTTGTGCGTCGTGTGGATTTAAAGCATCGATAAAAGATGGCCTTCTTCCTTTTGCTGTATTAGCGTATAAAGTAAATTGAGATACGCTTAAAATGTCACCATCTATGTCAAATATAGACAAATTTATTTGTCTATTTTCATCAGCAAATACGCGTAATTTCAAAATTTTATCAACGAATAAATCGACGGTTTCCTTACTATCACCATCACAAAATCCCACCAATAATAAAAGTCCTTTATTGATATGTGATATCATTTTTCCTTTGATTGATACACTTGCTTCATTTACAGTCGTTAATACAATTTTCATACTACACCCCTTTTATATTATAGAGAAAAAAACTAACATTTGATATAATCAAGTTGATTATGAGTAATTTAGCACCTTTAGCATTTAGATTAAGACCTAAAAAAATTGAAGATATAATCGGTCAAAAACATTTATTAGGCGAGAATGGATTTCTAATCCAATCCATTAAAACACATACGATGTTTTCCATTATATTTTTTGGGCCTCCTGGATGTGGAAAGACCACGATTGCGGAAGCTTATGCTAATTCAATGGGTGTTAAATACGTTAAATTAAACGCGGTAACTTCAAATAAAAAAGACTTAGAAAATGCAATTCAAGAATGTAGACTGTTTCCGGAAGCTTTTATAATAATGGACGAAGTCCATCGTTTAAATAAAGATAAACAAGATATCCTATTACCTTATGTAGAAGATGGGACAATTTATTTATTAGGCGCTACAACTTCTAACCCATATATTGCAATAAATTCTGCTATCAGATCTAGAGTTCATCTTCTTGAAATTCAAAAATTAAGCGAAGATGACATTGCAAATGGTTTAAAAAACGCGATCTCTTCCCCTTTGGGATTGAATAATAAAATCAAAATGGAAAAAAATGCTATAAAATTCATTGCTAAATCATCAGGTGGCGATATGCGTTTTGCTTTGAATTATTTAGAAGTAATCTCAATGTCAAATAAAAAAACGATTACTTTAGATGATGTAAAACAAATTATCAAGGTCCCAAATTATTCCATAGATAAAGATGAAGATGAGCATTATAATGCTGTTTCCGCCTTGCAAAAATCCATTAGAGGTTCAGACGTTGATGCTGCATTATATTATTTAGCTAAACTCTGCATCGCAAATGATTTAGATTCAATTGAAAGAAGATTATTAGTTACTGCTTATGAAGATGTTGGTCTAGGTAATCCTCAAGCTGTTGATAGAGTCCATAACGCTATTAAAACTGCAAAATTGGTTGGATTTCCAGAAGCTATCATACCTTTAGGATTCGCAGTATGTGATTTAGCTCTTTCTCCTAAATCTAAAACTAGTTATGAAGCTATTGCTTCTGCAATGGAATTAGCAAGAAATAAGCCTTTGGATGTTTTGGATTATTTAAAATATACTCGAGTTAATGTAAGCGAAGAAGATTCTTATCCATACGATCGACCTGACTTATGGGAATACATGCAATATCTTCCTGAATTAATAAAAGATGTTAAGTTTTACCAACCACATAATGCAAGCAAATATGAACAAGCTTTAAATGTGAATTATGAAAGACTTCAAAAGATAAAAAGAAGTTCTAATCTTGCTTTATTAAAAAAGAAAAAGTAGCAGCAGCTACTTTTATTTTATATATTCATGAACGATAGGATTCACTTTAACCTTTTCTAAGCTCAATTTAAATGAGTCATGAATATCTTTGATGATATTTTTGTTGTCTTTAACATTGGTGTATACAGTACATAGTTTTTCACCTTTGTTGACAAAGTCACCAACTTTTTTATTTAAAACGATACCAGCAGA
>JAHZFY010000063.1:3146-6444 GCA_019421105.1 bacterium | reverse complement strand
AGTCAAGGATTCGTTAATCCATTCAGGGAGTTTATCAACTAATGGTTTGAAGTCATTTTCTGTTGTTGATAAAGCATGTCTTGTATTTGAATGAGTAGAAAACTTTTTATCAGCAGGAACTTTTTTATAAGAAGCACGTATAAAGTTATCTTTTTCATCAATGCTCAAAATCAAAACATTAACTTCATCACCTTTTGATAAGTATCTTTCAATATCCTTGACAAAAGTATCTGAAATTTCAGAAATATGGATCATACCTTTGCAACCATTTTCAAAATTTAAAAAAGCGGCATAAGGTTTAACTTCGCTTACTTTTGCTAATACTATTGAATTCACTTGATATTGGCTAAACATAATTTCCCCTATGAAATAGTATCACTATTTAATAAGTTTGTTAATTTTTTTGTTCGCCTTTTGATGCAAGTGATACTTGTTTTTTACTCATTTCTGAGACGGTTGCTATTTTATCAATAATTAATTTTACGACTTTTTCTAAGTCAGAACCTGAAGAATAATCGGCTCGGCAAATGAAACTAACACGTCCTTCTTCATAGATATGTTTGACTTTATCTATTTCTTTTTCTGGGTATAAAGCAATGGATTCGCCTCCATTTTTCTTAACTAAAGTCATACAGGCAATATCAGTCATTCCATCACCCATATATACGATATTATGATAAGGAATTCTTAATTTTTTGGTCTTTTCATTTACTCCTTGATCGTTAGAAGTATCAATGATACCTTTAGCTATTCTAAAGAAGAATTGAGTTTTTTGTGTATAGTTTATTGCCATCTTTGGCCAAACAGCTTCGCCGGTTTCATCATAATAATATTCACAGCCATAAGCAGCAGTGAATTCTTTAATGATTGCGCATCCATCAATTATTTCTTTAGTACCACTTGAAACCAAGTAGTGTTCAACATTAACACCTTTAGAAGCACCGTATTCATTTATTCGCTTAAACCATGTAGTAACGCCTGGAAAGAATTTGATATTAGCACCACATTTTTCTAAGTACTCTCTAGTTAATTTTATGCCCTTTTTCTTTGCTTCATAAATCATCATATACATATATGATAAGATTCTTTCAACACCTGTTTTATCTGTGAATTCAGTCGTGGCACCCCAAAACTCTTGCGGAGTTAATCCTAGGTTTGGAATAAAGTTATAATTTTGCATATCAGTAGTGGATAATGTTTTATCAAAATCGTACATGATTGCCATAATTGTTTTTTCAGCCATAAAAATACCTCAATTAAAGATTAACATAATCTATAATTGTCGTCAAATTGTCCTTAAATTTATAAAGTTTTGAAAAACAATATCACATTTAAAAGTTTTATATTAAAATATACATTTGATGGAGGCGCATCGATGGACAGTTGGTCAATATTTGTCATTTGCATTGGTTCGATTTTTGGATTTTTAATGTTTTTGTTTTTGATTAACATTGTCTTTATTGGCATCTTTTTAAGAAAGATTGATAGTAGAAAAAAAGCTTTAATCATCATCTTGACACAAAGATATGAAGGATTAGCTTTGCTAATCGATATTTTACAAAAAAATAAAATTGAAATACCTGAAAATTTATTGAGTAATTTTAACAATATAAACGTTTCTTTTTTTCAGGATTTAGAATCTGATGAGTGCATCAAATGTCGAAATGATATGTCTTTACTTAGACAAGAATTATTTTCGTTAGTTAAGTACGATTATAATTTCTTAAAAAATGGTGAATTTAAAAATATTAGCATCGTTTTTAATAGCATCGATGATCAAACACGAACTGTCGTCTCATCATATAATGCAGCGGTAATAGGTTTTAACTATTGGATTAGATTTAAACCATTTAAATATTTTTATATATTTAATAATGTTGAAGCTAAACAGTTACTTTCTTAGTGTTTAACTTGTATATTAAATAAATTTTTATTAATATAAACGCGGAGGATTTGTTTATGAATAAAAAACCGATTATTTTATGTATCATGGATGGCTATGGTTTAAGAGAATCAAATCATGGCAACGCAATTAACGAGGCTAAAAAGCCTAATTTAGATTATTTCTTCAACAATTATTCTTATACCACGATTAATGCTTCTGGAGAATTTGTTGGTTTACCTGATGGGCAAATGGGCAACTCAGAAGTTGGACATATGAATATTGGTGCAGGACGTATCGTCTATCAATCATTGACTTTAATCAACAAGGCAATTAAAGATAAAACATTCTTTAAAAACGAACATTATTTAAGAGCAATTCAACACGCCAAAGATAATAATTCTAATTTACATATCTTTGCTTTGACTAGCGATGGCGGTGTTCACTCTCATTTAAATCATGTTAAGGCGATGATTCAAATGGCTAAAAACGAAGGATTAAAAGATGTATATTTCCATGCATTTATGGACGGAAGAGACGTTGATCCACAAGCAGGTGTTAAATATATTGACGAAATTCAACAATTGATGGACGAATTACATTTTGGTCACATTGCTGATATTGGTGGTAGATACTATGTTATGGATAGAGACAAAAATCTTGACCGTGTCGATGTTGCTTATAAAGTAATGGTGGATCATGATGGACCAAGTTTTGATGATTATCATGAATTTTTTAAACAACAATATGAATATTTGCCAACTACCGGAAAAGACGCTAGCGATGAATTCTTAATCCCTAGCTACAATGCTAAAGTCGACGGAAGAATCAAAGACAATGATGCAATTATTTTCATGAATTATCGTCCAGACCGCGCTATTCAAATTTCAACGATTTTAACTAACCCACATTTTTATGAAAATCCAAGTAAAAAAGAAGATGGCACTTTAGCTTTTAAACCATATGTTCCTACACATATTTTAAATAACATTTTCTTTGTGTGTACGATGAAATATGCTGATTCTGTCAAAGGCGAAATTGCTTTCACATTACCAAAATTAGATAATATTTTAGGTGTTTATTTAGCAGATAAAGGATACAAGCAATTAAGAATTGCAGAAACTGAAAAATACGCTCACGTCACTTTCTTTTTTGATGGCACGATGAACTTTGATGGCGTTGAAAGACCTGAATTACAAGGTTGCAGACGTGTATTGATCAATTCACCTAAAGTTGCAACATATGATATGCAACCAGAAATGTCAGCGTATTTGGTCACTGATGCATTATTAAAAGAGTTGGATAAAAAAGATTTAGATGTCGTTATCGTCAACTTTGCTAATTGTGATATGGTTGGCCATACTGCAGTTAATAAAGCATGCGTAAAAGCAGTGGAAACTGTTGATGAATGTGTCG
>JAHZFY010000063.1:228-3136 GCA_019421105.1 bacterium | reverse complement strand
AAGTTGATTAAATGGGTTGAAACTAATGGTGGTGTTTTAATGGTCACTGCAGATCATGGTAATGCTGAAGAAATTTTAGATGAACACGATCATCCATTTACTGCACATACAACTAATTTAGTTCCATTTGCTATATCCATTAAAGGATTAAATTTAGTCAAAGAAGGCGGCAAGTTAGCGAATATTGCACCTACCATATTAGATTTATTAGGTGTTGAAAAACCAAAAGAAATGGACGAAGCATCTTTAATAATTAAATAAGGAGAAAACATATGACTTTTGAACAATTTCCTTTAAAAGTACCTAACTTAAAAAAAGTAGAGAAAAAAATCAATTCTTTTATCGAAGCATTTAAAAATGCTAAAGATGCAAACGAAGCTTTAAAAGTAATTAAAAAATTTAATAAATTTTCTGATGATTTGCAAACGGATTTTGTAATCATTTCGATTAGATATAGTTTAGAAACTAATAATCCAGTTTATCAAAAAGCCCAAGATAAAGTTGATGAAATTTCACCTTTGATTTCTAATGTTATCAATGCTTGGAATAAGTTATTAGCAACTTCTAAATTCAGAAAAGAATTAGAAGAAAAACTTGGAACATATTATTTCCTTTTAATCGATAATTCATTGAAAGCTTTTGATGAAAAAATCATTCCTGAAATGATTGAAGAAAATAAACTTTCTTCCGAATATGATCGTATATTGGGTGGAGCAAATATTGAATTCAATGGAGAAGTTTTAAATTTATCTCAAATGGGAAAATATACCACATCAAGCGATAAAAAAATTAGACATGACGCTAACATCGCTTTAGATAATTGGTTTAAAGAAAACGAAGAAAAAATTGGCACAATTTATGATAAATTAGTCAAATTAAGACATCAAATGGCTCTTAAATTAGGTTTTAAAAACTTTGTCGATCTTGGTTATTTAAGACTTGGAAGATGCGATTATAACGCTGAAATGGTAGCTAATTATCGTAAACAAATTGCGGAATGCGTTGTTCCTGTTTGCAACAAATTATATAAAAAGCAAGCCAGTAGATTAAATATGAAACAAAAAGATATGGCTGCGTATGACTATAATTGTTCATTTTTAGATGGCAATCCAAAACCGGCTGGTGATGAAGCTTATTTAGTTGACGTTGCTAAAAAGATGTATGATGACATGTCTAAAGAAACATCAGAATTCTTTAATTATATGTTAGACACTCACTTGTTAGATTTAAATGCAAGAGCAGGCAAAGCACCAGGTGGATATATGACATTCATGCCAAGATACAAAGCTCCATTTATCTTTGCCAATTTCAATGGTACAGATGGAGATGTCAATGTTTTAACTCATGAAGTAGGGCATGCATTCCAAGGTTATTTAACAAAAGATGTTAAAATACCAGAATTTAGAAGCCCAACACTTGAAGCATGCGAAATTCATTCAATGTCGATGGAATTTTTTGCTTGGCCATACATGGAAGGATTCTTTAAACAAGACAAAGACAAATATCTTTGCTCTCATTTAGAAGACGCTATTAAGTTTTTACCTTATGGTATCACTATTGATGAATTCCAACACTGGGTATATGAAAATCCTAACGCTTCTCATGAAGAAAGATGTGCTAAGTTTAAAGAAATCGAATCTAGATATACTCCACATAAAGATTGGAAAGATGCAACTACATTTGGACATGGTGCTTATTGGTTAAGACAATCACATGTCTTTGGTTCACCTTTTTATTACATCGATTATACTTTAGCTCAAGTATGCGCAATGCAATTTTTAGTCGAAATGAATAAAAATAAAGAAAGAGCATGGAAAAAATATGTCAAATTTTCTAAATGCGGTGGTAAATATCCATTCGTATTATTATTAGAAAAAAATCATATCAGAAATCCATTCATCGATGGCAATGTTAAAAAGACTATCGTACCTGTTACAAAAATATTAAACTCACTTGAATATTAATATATAGCCACTTATGTGGCTTTTGTTATGAAAAAAGAATATCAATTAATTAAAAATAAAACCTTTGATAAGGAAAGAGAATTATACAACCAATCGTTTTTAGAAATCGTAAATTGCACTTTTAAAGGTCCAAATGATGGAGAATCTTTTTTAAAAGAAAGTCATCATATCATATTAAAAAAGTGCTTATTTGATTTAAGATATCCAATGTGGCATAGCGATGATATTTTTATCTATGACTCTAAATTTGATACCAATTCAAGAGCGTCGCTTTGGTACAACAATAAAGTGCATATTTTTAACTGCGATATCGATGCGATAAAAATATTTAGAGAATCTAAAAATATATCTATAAAAGATAGTGTTATTAAAAG
The DNA here is from genome assembly GCA_019421105.1 of bacterium. Classification (GTDB taxonomy): domain Bacteria; phylum Bacillota_I; class Bacilli_A; order RFN20; family CAG-826; genus CAJOOD01. Next base: position 798 of record JAHZFY010000063.1, on the reverse strand, counting down.
TGATGAAGCTTTATATTTTTGCAATAACATCAATATCGATAAATTAAATTTTCAAGGTAAATATGGCTTCTTTTACTCAAAAAATATCGACATATCTAATATGAACTTTGAGGGAAGATATTCTTTTCAATATGTAAAAAATGTATATATAAAAGATTCTAAGTTGAATACAAAAGATGCTTTTTGGCATTCTAATCACGTCACATGCGTTAACTGTGTTTTAGATGGTGAGTATCTTGGTTGGTATTCAAAAAATCTTACCCTTATTAACTGTGTAATTAAAAGCCGTCAGCCACTTTGTTATTGTCACAATTTGAAATTGATTAACTGTAAGATGATACAGTGCGACTTAGCTTTTGAAAATTCAATTGTACACGCGGATATTATTGGAGAAGTAGATTCAATTTTAAATCCTAAAAAGGGCAAAATTAAACTAGATGGTTGTAAAAATATTATCATTGATAATAAACCATATAAATCTAAAGGAAAAGTTATAATAAAAAACCGTTGAATTTCAACGGTTTTTATAAATCATATTTTAACGCAATCACAGTGCTGCACGCTGCAAGA
>JAHZFY010000063.1:0-218 GCA_019421105.1 bacterium | reverse complement strand
CGAATGAACCAGCAAGATATGGGCCAGGATATTGAACATAAAATTGTCTCATAGAATCGACAATCCCGTTCATATGCATGGCAATTGGTTTTAAAAAGAAGATGATAAACGCTCCCGCTACAAACAATACGCAACTAGAAATTAATGTAGCAGCTTCAATTTTTAATGATACTTTAATAAATGGAAGCGCGATGACTAGAGTCATTAAACTTGCCAAT
>JAHZFY010000062.1 GCA_019421105.1 bacterium | reverse complement strand
ACTACATCTTAGAAAAGCATAGGATTTCAAAAGGACTTTTTTATCATAATTTTGAAAGTAAAGAAGATTTATATTTAGCTTGTGTTAATGAAGTATTGTGCGACATTAAAAAATATTATCAAGAAAATCCAAAATCTTTAGCTACAATCAATGATTATTTGAAATCTAGACAACAATATATCAAAAATAATCCAATTTATGCGAATTTGTTTTTTAAAGCCATCATCACTCCTCCAGATAAATTGGCAAATAAAATCAAAGAAATTAAATCTCAATATAACCTAATAAATGAAAACGCATTTAAAAAGTTATCCTTACGTGAGGGAATAAGCATTGAAATGGCTCAACAATACACCATCATGTTAACAGAATTGTTGAATAATTATTTGAAGGTAAATTATGAAGAAAAAGATTCTTTGATCGATGTACATGAAAAATCTTTAGCAAAACTTTTAGATATTCTTTTATATGGGATTGTTAGGAGATAATAAATGGAAATAGTCGAGGCTTTATTTAGAATATTTGGAATTATATTAATTGCTTTTACGCTAGGAAAAATAGTTAGCAAAATAAAAATGCCAGCAATCTTAGGGTGGTTGATTACTGGAATGATTTTTGGTCCACATTTAGTGGGATTATTAACTCAAAACATCATGGATAATGAAGCATATAAAATTGGGGTTCATTTTTTTGAATGCGCAGTTGGCTTAATGATAGGTAGCGAACTAGTTTTTAAAAAGCTCAAAAAATACGGTAAGTCAATTATCATCACTACTTTAACTCAATCTATTGGGACATTTTTATTAGTGAGCTTAGTTTTTTCTACCATTTTTTATTTTGTAGATCTACCAATTTATCTAGGATTTGTTTTTGGTGGCATTGCTTTAGCTACCGCGCCTGCTCCTGCTTTAAGTGTCGTCAATGAATTTAATACAGATGGTCCAGTGACAAGAACTTTAATCCCAATGGCGGCCTTAGATGACATCGTTGGTGTCGTTATCTTTTTTAGCGTTATTTCTATAATTGGATCAATGTATAGCGTAAATAACATTCCTATTTGGATAACATTTTTAAGCATCCTTGTTCCAATTGTTGTCGGTATCATTTTAGGTGTTCTTGCTGGTTTATTGTTAAGATTGAATTTAAATAAATCTTTAAGGTTATTAACGGTAATTGGTTTTATTATCATCACTACTATTACATGTTTATGCATCGATTATTTTGCATTCCCAATGCCGATGATGAACTATATGATACTTGGTATGGCTTTTTCTAGTGCATTTGCCAATATGATAAATAATGAAAAGCTAGAACAAATCATGGATGATTTTAAACCGATACTTGGAATTTCTATGATTGTAGTCATTTTAAATTTAGGTGCACCATTAGATTATCATTTAATCGCTAATGCAGGAATTTATACTGCGGTTTATATAATTGTTAGAGCATTAGGGAAATACTTTGGGGCGTATTTTGGTTCTGCAATTACCAAATCAGAAAAAACAGTTAAAAAATATTTAGGTTTAACTTTGCTTCCTCATTCTGGTGTCAGTTTAGTTTTTACCGGCATTGCTGTTAGCACTATTGCTCCAATAAATCCTGAAGCAGCAAGTGTCATTCAAGGTACTATTGCTGCCGCTGCGGTTATCAACGAAATCATCGCTGTCATCATCGCAAAAAAAGGATTTGAGTGGGCGGGCGAATTTAATAAAAAGGGAACGCTTGAAAATCAAAAGATTATTAATCAGGAATAAAGTTTATATTTTCATGATTTAATAAATAAATCTTTCTTTTAATGCCACCTGAATAACCAACGATTTTATGATTACTTCCAATGACCCTATGACAACCTATAATTATTGTAAGTGGGTTTTTTCCAACAGCTCGTCCAATACTTTGATAAGAAATCTTGCTTCCATCACTTCTATTTTTTAATATGTTATCCGCGATATTTTTATATGTTATAGATTGACCAAATTTAATCTTTTTAATTTCGTTCCATACTTCAATTTGAAAAGGCGTGCCGATTAATTCATATTTAAAATTAATAGGCAGCTCTACTTTATTTTCAAAGTACTCGTCAAACCATTTTTTAACTTCATCAAATAAAGGGATATCAATATTTTGCATACATTTTAATGAATTTACATCGAATCCACTTTCATTTAAAAAGTATGTCCCTATTAAGGCTTTATCATAATTAGCAATTAAAACCATTTCCCCTAGTTTTGTATTAATAATTTTATAAAATCTAGTTTTTAAAAATTCATCCTTTTTAATTGAATGTAATTTGACATCCACGATGCCTTGGTTGTTTTTAAATTGACCTTTTATAGTTTTAACATATTTCATGTTTAATTTTTCCATGACTCTTTTTGATTGAGTGTTATTAATATCATGCTTTGCAATAATTTCATGAAAGCCACATTCTAAAAATAAATATTCCATGATTTTAAACGCGGCTTCTTTCATGATGCCTTGGCCCCAATATTTTTTAGCGATGCAATATCCTAATTCACCTTGTTTTAATTCTTCATTGATATTCATTATAGAAACATTGCCGATTACATCATCAATTTCTTTTAAATAAATGACCCAATTATAAAAATTCTTATTTTTATAAGAATCAACCCATAATGAAATAATACATTTAGAATCATCAATGGTTTTATGAGTTGGCCATGTTAAATATTTGCTAACTTCATCATCACTTGCCCAATTATTAAACATTGATGAAGCATCATCTAAAGTTATTTTTCTTAAAATTAAACGTTTTGTAATTAATGTTTTACTACCTAAATGTTTCATAAATAAAAAGTAACAGTTGCCCGTTACTTTTATTATATTGAATTATCTTTTCTTAATAAATAGGAAGTAAACACCAATTGCAATACCCAACTCCGCACTCACACTACCCATACTTATCAAAGTAATTGCTAATGGAGATAATCCGTTTGTTTCAGGTTGATCGAAGGTATTATCAACAACATAGACATTAACTGTTTTTTGAGTAACATTACCATCTGAGTCTTTTACTTCATAGGTTACTTCATATGTTCCAACTTTTGAGGTATCAACAGTGTTTTTAATAACTTTTATTTGATCGGTTAAGTCTTCATCTTCAATATCGGTAGCACTTACACCTTTTAAAGCGATAGTATCATTAAATTCATCATTTAAATTTAAAGTGATATCATTAGCGTTAATAACCGGATAATTAATAACAGGTTTATCAATTACTTTAACTTCAATTGTTAAATAAGATACTCCACCATCATTATCTTCAACTTTAAATTCAATATGATAAGTCCCTACTACATTAGGATTAACATCATTTTTACTAATTTCAATTCTATCAGTTAAAATGCCATCTTCTATATCATTAGCACTAATACCTTGCTTTGCTATTTCATCATTAAATACACTTCCAACTTCGATAACTTTATCTTCACCAGTTATAACAGGTAAATTATTAATTGGAGTTAATTCACCATAAACTTCAACATTGATTGTTTTTCTAGATGTAGCTAGTTTAGAATCACTAACTTGATAAGTTACTTTATAATTACCAATTATTGAAGTATCAACATCATTATAAATAACTTTAATTTGATCAGTTAAATCATGCTCTTCTTCATCGTATGCAGTTGCATTAGCTTTTGCTATATCATCATTAAATAATGTGTTTAATTTAACTGACATATCATTAGCGCTGATAACAGGAATTGCATTAATTTCTTCCCAAGGCAAAGATGTGTCTCCGCCTTCTTTGTCGATGATAAAAGAATTATTGGAGTCATCATATTTAGCATTATATGTTATATCATTTTCCCCATCATTAATAACTACTGTATGATTGCCTTTTGTGACATATAAATAAAGAGATTTATCTTCATTAATTGAATCTATTTTATAATCAACACCATCAATGCTAACATTAGCTAATTTATCTACTTCGCTAATCTTTAATAATGTCAAATCATTATTATCTTTATCTTTAACATCTTTTGAAAAGTGTTTCGTATCTATTGAACCACCATTGATGATAATATTGTTTACATCATTATTTGATCCATCGGTAATGCCAATACTATTTATAACAGTATCAAAATTATGAGTAGTTTTAATTGTTCCACCATTAATTTCAATTTTTTCAATATTTTTTGATGATGAATAATTTAGTCCACTGCCAATGCCAACACCTAAATCTGTATTTGTAGTAATGTTGCCGCCATTGATGATGATATTTTTAACTAAACCATAACTACCAGCACCAATAGCAGCACCCTTTGCATCATTAGAATATTTATTTCTTGCTGCAGCAAAGATTGTACCACCATTGATGATAATATCATCAACGCTGCTACTACTTCCACAACCAATAGCGGCTCCCATGCTAGCAGAACCATACGCTTCTGCATTAATAGTGCCACCATTAATTTCTATTTTATTAATATGGCCACCTTCAGCTCCGGCACCAATAGCAGGTCCACCAGTACCAAAAGATAAAATATCATATGTACCACTATTGATGATAATGTTGCCAGAATTTGGATTAGCTTTAAATTTAGATGCACCTCCAATTGCTGCGGCATCATTTCCGCCTCCCAAAGCATATAAATAACCATCGTTGATGTTTGATAGAGTTAGTGTTCCAGTATTATTTTCACCATAAAAACCAATGGCAGGATAATATTGAGGAGCTCTAATAGAATTATTACCATCAACAATTATTTCAACATTGCTTGACGCATCAATATTAATAGGGGCGCTAGCATAATAACTGTCATTATAAAATAGTTTTAAATTTTTAATTGTCAATGATCCATTAAAATTAGGTCCAATAACAATTTGTTCTTTGACTTCTTTTTCACTAGTTCCTTCAATAACAAAATTGCCATCTTGAATAATAGATGTTTTAATAACACCACTTGTTAATTTACTAATTTCATATTTACCATCTATATTTTCATTATCTTTTCCACTTATTAATAAAGTAGATGTGACATCTCCATTATTTAAAATGTTATTAGGCAATTGATTATAACCTAACATCATCGTTAATAATGGCAATAACAAAATTTTCATAAAATACCTCCTTAAGGCATTTATATAAAATATGCTATTTATTAATCAATGTCAAATTAATGATAAAAATACTCAACAAAGCGATTAAATTTGGACAAATATTTAATTGTTATTTAATACATTCTAAAAACATGACTAATGATTGTATTAGAAAAAATGTGCAAAATATGCAAAAATTTTCAATAGAACGTTGATTAAAAATTATAATTTAATTTTTTACACAAAATTACATACATTTTTAAAACATATAGTCTTTAAGAATAAGAACCTCTTTTAATGCAAGATGTAAGTCTATACCACTTCCGTAACTGGATGTTCATTAATTTTAACATGCCTCTAAAACTACTTTATCCTTAATGATACATCACTGCATCATGATAGATTATGAGCTTCTAGAACACTCATAATATATAGTCATATTTTTGTTATTTTTCTAAAAATAATTAATTTTCGTTATAAATTTCATTAATTGCTTCTGCTCTTAATGATCGTGATTTCTTTTTCAAATTAGTATTATTATTCTTTTTTTCTAAATATTGTGCTTTCAATTTTCCCCATAAATCATTATCTTTTATCCATTCTATCTTTTCAGGTAATTGATAATATCCTTCAGGCTGATATTCCCAATAATAATTATTTTGACTTTTGTTAAATCGTATATATTGTTGTCTTCCGTCTTCACAATCATACACAATGGCAAAGTCACAACTATGTAAAATTCTTGAGTTTTTAAAATCTTTAACCTTTATCGTGAATACTCTAGTACTGTCTTCACAAAAGTCATAACCATAATTATTAGTTTTAATAACTTTATTAAAAGCATCCATTAAAATATGTTTTATATTTCCTGCACTAAAGTTTTCTTCTTCATCATTAACCTGTATATTGACATCAAAATCATAACCTACATTTGAAGAGAAATCACATGTAACTAAATTTAATTGATCACTACCAACAAAGTCAAATCTAAATGTAAAGTTATTTCTAACCTCGTCTTGCACTAAATTAATAATTTTTATTAATTCTTTTTTAACTTGTTTTCTTGCATTCTTAGAAACGTATTCAAAATGATACATAAAAACACCTCCAATTGTGTTTCCCAAGCCGCCCATTTAGTGTATCTCTAAATCATATTATTATATCATAGTTTTAAATAATTTCAATGATAGCAAATAAAAAAGAAAAGCAAAAGCGCTGAGGTGCTTCCGTATTTTGTATTTAATTTTCAATCATGTGGCTTATATACTATTTATCTAATCATAAGAAATATTTTTCAGTCTATTCGTCCAACACATGGGTTCAATTATTCTAAATCGCGGAATCTTCTCTCCCACTTGCTTTATCAAACTGTTTCTTTGCTTTTTCTTTTAGTTCATTTTCTTTCATAAACATATGCATTA
>JAHZFY010000061.1:3899-6864 GCA_019421105.1 bacterium | reverse complement strand
TTATGTTAAATCTGCTGCTGATGAAGTCAAGATTGCTATTAATAAAAAAGCATAAAGGAGAAAAATATGTCAGAATTTGAAACTAGAAGACAAAAATTGTTTGATTTAGTACCAGAAGGAAGCGTCATCTTGCTTCATAGTGGCGTTTCAAAAGTTGCTAGTGAAGATGAAAATTATCCATTTAGAGTCAATAACAATTTCTTTTATTTGACAGGAATAAAACAAGAAAATTCTATTTTGTTCATGGTTAAAAATCTAGGCGTTAGAAAAACCTATTTATTTATTGATGAATATTCCGAATTAAAAGAAAAATGGACTGGCAAAATATTAAGTAAAGAAGAAGCAAGCGTCATATCAGAAATTAAAAACGTTTTAACAAACAACGTATTTTTATCTCAGTTAGATTTGGCTATACAAGATGGATCCACTCATTTTGGAACCATCGAAAAACTTTATATTGATTTAAGTGATGAATTAAAAATCGCTAATAACACATCTACAAAAGAATTAGAAGTAAGAATAAATGAGTTATATCCACATATTGTCGTTGAAAATATTAGACCTTTAGTTTGTGAATTAAGAATGGTTAAAAGCGCATATGAAATCGAGCAAATTAAAGAAGCTATCAACTTGACTCATCATGGTATAAATCAAGTGTTGATGCACATGAAGGAAAACATGAAAGAATATCAATTGGCTAATATTTTTGAATTTTATGGAAAAGATAAAGATAAAACACCTTTGGCCTTTGACACTATTGTAGCTAGTGGGGTCAATGCGACATGTTTACATTATCCAAGCCAAATGGATCGTATAAAAAATGGTGATTTGGTATTGTTTGATTTAGGATATAGCGTCAATGGATATTCTGGTGACATATCTAGAACTTATCCTTTAAATGGAAAGTTTAATGATTTGCAAAAAAAGATTTATTCCATCGTTTTATTATGTAACAAAGCAGTGATTGAATATGCAAAAGAAGGTTTAACTATTGCTGATTTACAAAACTTCACTATCGATTTTTACAAAAACGAATTATTAAGAGCGGGTTTAATAAAAAGTGGTGAAGAAGTGAATAAATATTATTACCATAATGTTTCACACCATTTAGGTTTAGATACCCACGATATATCTGATAGAAATAAGCCATTGGTGGCAGGAAATGTCATCACAGTGGAACCAGGCTTATATTTTAAAGAATATGGTATTGGAGTAAGAATTGAAGATGATATTTTAATCACAAAAGATGGTTGTGAAGTTTTATCTAGAGCGATTAAAAAAGAAGTTGAAGATGTTGAATCATTAATAAATTCAATTAAAAAAAGATAATAAAGGAACAAAATTATGAACAAGTATATATTAGCTATCGACCAAGGAACTACTTCCACTAGAGCGATTTTATTTGATAGGCAATCTATCCCATTATTTACCGCTCAAAGGGAAGTAAAATGTCATTATCCATTCCCTGGATGGGTTGAAAGTGATCCATTAGAATTATGGGTTAGTGTCATTGATGTAATCAATGAAGTTATGGTTAAAGCTAATATAACCATGAAAAATATCGATTCCATAGGCATCACCAATCAAAGAGAAACTACCATCGTATGGGATAAAGAAACTGGCATGCCTGTTTATCGTGCGATTATCTGGCAATCAAGACAAAGCAATGACATTTGTGAAAATTTAAAAAAACACGAAAAATTTATTCAAGAAAAAACAGGGTTAATCATGAATCCTTATTTTAGTGCTTCAAAGATCAGATTTATTTTGGATAAAGTACCTGATGGTCAAGAAAAAGCAAAAAGAGGGCAACTCCTTTTTGGCACTGTCGATACATGGATTTTGTATAAAATGAGTTTAGGAGAAGTGTTTGCAACCGATGTGAGCAATGCCTCTAGAACTTTGTTATTTAATATTCATACGATGACTTGGGATAAAGAATTATGTGATTTATTTAATATTCCAATGTCGATGTTGCCAGAAGTAAAACCTTCTTCATATAAATTTGGTAAGGCTTCATTTTTTTCAAACGATGTTTATGTATGTGGTATTGCTGGGGACCAACAAGCTGCTTTATTTGGTCAGATTTGTTTTAATGAAGGCGATAGTAAAAATACATATGGCACTGGTTGTTTTATGTTGATGAATACAGGAAATAATATCATCTCTTCAAAAAATGGTTTATTGACCACAGTTGCTTGGCAAATAAAAGATAAGGTTACTTATGCATTAGAAGGCTCTGTATTTATTGGTGGGGCTTTAGTGCAATGGTTAAGAGATGAAATGCACATGATTGAAAAGTCTAAAGAAAGCGAATCATGTGCTTTAAAAGCAAAAGATTCAAATGGTATTTATATTGTTCCAGCTTTTGTAGGACTTGGCACTCCATATTGGGACAATGAAGCAAGAGGAGCAGTTTTTGGCTTGACTAGAGGATCAAATAAGAACCAATTTATTCGTGCATCTTTAGAAGCGATTGCATATCAATGTAAAGATGTCATTGAAGTAATGAAAAAGGATTCTAAATTAAAAATTAATTCTCTTAAAGTCGATGGTGGAGCGACAAGTAATAATTACTTGCTACAATTCCAATCTGATATTTTAAATATGAGTATCAAGTTGCCTCAATGTTTAGAAACCACTGCGTTAGGCGTAGCCTATTTATCTGGATTAGAATCAGGTTATTTTAAATCTTTAGATGATATTTCTTCTTGCCATCTATCTAAAATGACATACGAACCTAATATGAGCAAAGCGGAAATAACAAGAAGATATAAGGGTTGGAAAAAAGCTGTTCAAGCCACTAGAATTTTTAAAGTTGATTAGATTATATTGCATTTGATAATCTTTACAGAAAATTTTATCTTTGATAAAATACATATATGCGTAAATATATAGTTGCACCATATTCTTTTCATGCTAATTTAATAAAGCAATTTCAACAAGGTGATGTTTTTAATGACAT
>JAHZFY010000061.1:0-3889 GCA_019421105.1 bacterium | reverse complement strand
AATTGATTGATAAACAAGAGCTTTTTGATGCATACTTTTTAAAATTTAAAGCTGATGCAATCAAATCGATAATGGGAAATTTTGATGTTTCTTATGAGTTTGCTTTATCGTTATTAAAATTCATTCCTTATATAAAAAAAGATGATGAAAAGCATGCAAAACTACACTTTTTGTTTCAAATTAAGGAGTTTTTAAAAGAAAATGATTTAATCATTGAAGATGATACCTTTTTAAATTTTATTAAAAATAAAGATGTTGATATATATGGTTATAGCAAAAAAGATAAAACATTAAATGGGATTTTTAAAAGCGTTAACTCTAATCCTATTTATAAAGATGAAACGATTCATCATGAAGATATATTAAATATATTTGAAAATAGTGAAGATGAAGTTAGATATTTATTTATAAGCATTTATGATCTTATCGCTCAAGCTGTAGATATTAATGATATATATGTTTCTGGTTGCAATGATGACACTTCTGCTTTAATCAATCGTTTCAATCCATATTATCAAATACCTTTTAACGGATTAAAAAGACCATCTTTAATTAAATTTGATTTTGCGAAAAAGTTTTTTAAAGCAGTTGAAAACGGATGTTCAACCGATGATGTTTTTTTAAGTTTAGATCAAGAATTTATAGATGATGAAAATTATAAACAATTTAAAGAACAGGCATATTTATTAATTGATGAAACATTATCTAAATCGCAGCAACTCGACATTTTTAAGCATTGTTTAGATATTAACTCCCATGGTGATATTTATGATAAAGGCGTAAACATATTACACTCATTATCCAGTTTAACTAATAAACATATTTTCATAATTAATTTTACTCAAAATGATATTTTAAAATTATGTTCTGATAGCGATTATCTTTTAGATATTGATAAAGAAAAAATCAACATGATGACTTCAAACGATTTAAATGAAATCAATAAAGATGTTCTTTTAAACTTTTTAAATTCGAATAATAGATTTTATTATTCATATAGCAAGACATGCTTTTCTAATCGCAATTATGTCTCATTTTTAAAAGAAGACTTAAAATTAAAGGAAAACTTTATTGAAAATATTGGATATGATTATGAAAAAAAATCATCTCAATTCGATTTGATAAAAATCAAAGATTTATACGCAAAATATAAAATTGTTTCACCATATAAAAAATCCATGGAACAATATTTAGATATCGCTTATAAAACATATGATAATCAATTTAAACCTTTTTACGTATACGACGATAAAACTTATTTAATACATTCTTATTCTTCTTTAAATGATTATATTAATTGTCCTTTTTCATACTATTTAAAAAGAGTATTGAAAATAGATTCTTTTGAAGAAAGTTTCAATATGAAGTTAGGGAATATCTTTCATAAAGTTTTGGAATTAGGTTTAAAAGATTTTTCTTTAAGTTTTGACGAGTGTCTTAATTTAGCTAGTAAAGATTATCAATTTGAATTTAAAGACGAACTGTTATTTAAAGAGGCAATCAATAATTTAAAAGTAGCGTTTGAGGCTAATAAAAATCAGTTAAAGCAAATTAAAAATCCAAAATGGTATTTAGAAGAATCACTAACTATCAAAATGGATGAACACACTGATTTTTATGGAAAAATTGATAAAATCATTTTAGTTGATGATACATATTTAATGCTCATAGATTATAAAACTGGAAATGATGAATTTAAAAAAAGCAAAGTATCAAGTGAAGAGTCATTGCAACTTCCTTCTTATGCATACTTAGTTACAAATCATTCAAAATTTAAAGATTTTAAAATAGGTGGCCTATACATCAACAATTTAATTTCAAAAGATATCTTTGCTCGTATAGATGATATAAATAATTTATCGACATTAAAATTAAATGGTGTCAGTCTTAAAGATTTAAATTATTGTTTAGCTATTGAACCAAATTATTTAGATGGTGACATCAAATATATCAAAAAGATCAAACCGACCAAAAAATCAGATTTTTCCGTTAATGGGTTTGTTGAAGAAAGCGAAATTATCAATTACATAAACATTTGTAAAGATATCTATGAAAGAGTCAATAAAGATATAAGATCAAATAAATTTTTTATCGCTCCTAAAAAGACATCATTTAAAGATTCTGCGGCATGCAAATACTGTAATTACGCGGATATATGTTTTAAAAAAGATAATCAATTTAGGATGATAAAAAATGTTGAAGAGGTGGAAGAAGATGAATTGGAGTAAAGAACAATTACAAGCGATTCAATCTTGTAATACCAATGAATTAGTCAATGCTGGTGCAGGTAGTGGTAAGACCGCTGTTTTAAGTGAACACGTTATTTATTTATTAAAAAATTGTGGTTATAAAATTGAAAACTTTTTGATTTTAACTTTTACCAACTTAGCGGCTAATGAAATGAAGCAAAGAATCAAAAGCAAAATTTTAAAAGACGATGATTTATCTTGCTATGCCCATTTAGTAGACGCTGCACACATCGAGACTTTTGATGCGTTTTGTTTATTTTTGGTCAAAAAATATCATTATTTATTAAACATCGATAAAAATATTAATATCATCGATAAAAGTATTTTGGACATTGAAAAAAGAAGAATTTTAAATAATATTCTTAATGAATATTATAATCTTAATGATGATACTTTTATTGAATTTGTTAAAACTTATTGTATCAAAAATGATGACCTTATCATCGATTTGACATTAGCGTTAGATAAAGCCTCAGGATTATCGATTGATAAAAATAAGTTCCTCAAAGATTTTTTAAACAATTTTTCTAGCGAACAATTTATTTTAAAACAAATCGAATCATATTTTAGTTTTTTGAAAACTAATTTAGAAATAGCAAAGCAAAAAGCAAAGCTTCTTGAAGATCTTGATGATTGTAATAACATCATTGAATTTATCGATGATGCTTTATCTATGGATGATTATGATTCTTTATATGATTATCTATCAAAAACCAAATTTCCAACAAAGCCAAAAAATAAAACAAGCGATGCTGATTTTAGGGGTAAAATTAAAGAGATCATTGAAAAAATACAAAAATATAATCTAGGCAAAACAAATGATATTTTATCAAATCAATTATCTTTGAATAAATACATTTCTTTAATCGTTTCTATTTGTCAAAAAATGAATGAGAGATTAGATTTATTTAAGAAAAAATTCAACTATTATTCATTTAATGATATTGCTTCGTTTGCCTTAAAAATAACTGAAAATAAAGATATTTTAGATGAGTTAAAAAACACTTTTAAATACATCATGATAGATGAATATCAAGATACATCCGATATTCAAGAAGCATTGATTTTACGTTTGAGTGATAATAATGCATTCATGGTCGGAGATGTAAAACAATCAATCTATCGATTTAGAAACGCTAATTGTAAAATTTTCCAAGATAAATATGTTAGATTCTCCCATCTTGATGGTGGCCATAGAATTGATATGACCAAAAACTATCGTTCAAGAAAAGAAGTAATTGATGATTTTAACTATTTATTTTCGCAATTGATGAAACCTAGTTTAAACATCATTGATTATGAAGATGGACATGTTACCAATTTTGATAATCAATCATATGTTAAAAACAAGGTGGACACTCAAGATTATGGAATCCACATCTTTAAATATGAAAAAGACCCTAGTTTAGATACGCTTGAACAAGAAGCAAAAATTATCGCTGAAGATATCGTTAATAAAATTCATAATAAATATCAAGTATTCGATAATAAATTAAATGGTTTACGAGATTGTGTTCCTAGCGATTTTGCTATTATTTTAGATCGTAGCACTATATTTGATACTTTTTCAAAAGTATTCGCGGAATATCAAATACCTTTAATGGTTATCAAAGATGATAAATTAGATAAAAAAGAGACAT
>JAHZFY010000060.1 GCA_019421105.1 bacterium | reverse complement strand
CACGTCAAATAATCGCAAAGCCTGATTGCCAAATGAGAGGGTTTGTATTTGTTAAAGATGCAGAACCAATTTTAAGGCAGATTACTAACATTTATGTTAGTGAAATTTCTGATGCATTAAATAAAAATGCTCCATTTGACAATGAAAAGGTTTGTGAGGATATCAAAGAAAAAGTCACAAAGTCAATCAGACACAATTTAAAAAGAGATCCGATGATTGTTCGGGAGGAAAACATGGAACAAAAAAAAGAAAAAAACATTAAACCAATTAACAATAAGCATTTTTCATTATTTCTTGGCTTGTTTTTGTGTATTTTAACATTTGTTTTTGTAATGGATATTGGTTATGTCGCTAGAACTTTAACTTTTGTCCCTAACTTTTTATTTGGTTTTGGAAATTATGTAATTTTGCTAGCAGTTTTGTTAAAAGGAATCAGTTTAGTGTTTTCAACTCACGATTTTAAAATAAAACACTATATCTGGATTATTGCTGGCATAATCGTGATGATGATCGGTATATCTTGTTTAATTAGTTTGACGAGTTATGAAACTATTTATTATGTTGATAATTTTAGTTCTATCTACGTCAATCATTTTAAAAACTATTATTCAGAAATCCATTTACCATTTTTGTTCCAAAGTGGAAAACAAAATATCGGTGGTGGTTACATTGGATATTTTTTAAGTGCATTATTGAACACGATGTTTAAAAATACTTTGCCGTCTTATTTATTTTCTAGCTTTGTTATAGTTTTAGGACTAGCGATAGGTGGAACACCTTTTATAATAGATATAGTCAAAATCAAAAAGACCAAAAAGAAAAAACAAAAAGAAGAGATGAAACAACATTTAGAAGAATTTGGAGCTTCTAATCCTAACTTTTTATATGAGATTAAAGATAAATCAAATAGCGTCATTAAAAATGCATCTAAATTAGAAAATGAACAATTTGAAAGAAACATTCAACCAGAAAAAAAGAGCGATGTTGCTATTGAAAATAATGTAGCGCCTGAATATGCTAGACCAAAAACACCAATATACGACACTTTGAATACTAAGCCAGGTGGAATAAGCAAAGCATATTTTAAAAAGGCCAGTCCAAAATTTGTTCAACCAAGCACAATTGAACCTTTAAAAGAAACAGTTATTGAACAAACAAAATCAGAAGATATACCTGATGTTTCTTTAAATGCACCTCAACAAGAAAAAACTATTTTAAAAGAAGAAGTTATAAAGGTTGAAAAAGAAAATAAAATCATCAAGCCAATCGATGAAAAACTTGCTATGGCAATGCCTGAATTTAAAGAACCTGTTGCGATTAAAAAAGTAGAAGAGCAAATCCAACAAACACAAAATGTTAATCCAAGTGTTTCTTTAAATCCAAATAATAATCCATCGCCAGCAGTCAATAAAGATCCAATCATTGTCAAACATAAATTCATACCACCTAGTTTATCTTTATTAGCAGAATATGATAATAGTGACGCGACTGAAAAAAATAATATGACAGCCGAACAAAGAATGGCGGTTATTAATAATATTTTGAATACCTTTAACATTAAAGCTCAATGTTGCGGATATGTTATTGGTCCATCTGTTACAAGATATAATATCGAATATTTTGAAACTACATCATCTAAAGATATCAATAATAAGACAAATGATATATCAATTAGATTAGGCGGTATTCCTGCGCGTTTTGAATCTATTGTTCCTGGTACAACTTATTCTGGTTTAGAAATTCCTAACGCGATGGTAACAACTGTTGGATTTAAAGAAATATTAGAAAAATTGCCACCTAAAGAAGAGCACCCAATGGCAGTAGCTTTTGGTAAAAATATTACTGGCGAAGTTATATGGAGCGATCTATATAAGATGCCTCATATGTTATTGGCTGGTACAACTGGTAGTGGTAAATCTATTTTTATCCATTCTATTGTCATGACTTTGATCATGAGAAACAACCCAGATGATTTAAGATTGGTTTTAGTCGATCCAAAACGTGTTGAAATGTCAAAATATAAAGGCATGCCACATCTACTATGTCCAAATATTGTCGAACCTGAAGAAGCGGTCGTTTGTTTAAATAAACTCGTTGATGAAATGGAAAGACGATACGGCATTTTAGAAGAAAGTGCAATGTCAGATATTCAACAATATAATGAATGGGTTGAAGAAGATAAGTCTAGAGGAGATAAATTGCCATATTATGTCGCAATTTTAGATGAATATTCTGATTTAGTGGATAGAGCAAAAGATATTCAAAGACCTGTCATTTCTTTAGCTCAAAAAGCAAGAAGTGCTGGTATTCACTTAATCATTTGTACACAAAGACCATCCACAAACGTCATTACAGGTTTAATTAAAGGTAATTTGCCTACTCACGTTGCTTTAATGACTGCGTCTAGTGTTGATTCTATTACGATCATTGGAGAAGGTGGCGCAGAAAAATTATTAGGAAAAGGCGATATGCTTGTTCAATCTGCTACTGTTTCAAAAGTTGGCTGTGTCCGTTTACAAGGATGCTACGTGCAAAATAAAGAAATTTTACAAGTCGTTGAATTTTTAAAGAGCACCATGACAACAGACTACCATCCTGATTTCTTAGACTTAAAAGATCATAGTAAAGATCCACCTCTACCATTTAATGGTGGTATTTCTGATGAACTTAGAAAAGAACATATCGATGAAAGATATGAAGATGTCAAAGCAAGTGTCATGGCATCTGAATATGCTTCAATATCAAGAATTCAAAGAGAATTCGGTTTTGGATTTTCTAGAGCCGGTAAGATTTTCCAAAGATTAGTAAATGAAGGTATCGTAGAAAAACATGGTACCGCGAAAGGATCAAAAGTATTAATTCACGATGATTTTTTCAATAAAGAAGCTAATGTTGGAAGTGATGAAGTCAGTTCTTTAGAAACGATTGATGAATATATTCAAAACGCTGAGGATAAAGATGGTGGTTATTAATGGGCGTAGGAATTGATATTGTTAAGATTGAAAGAATTAGTTTAGACGAACATTTTTTAAATCGCATTTTATCTAGCGAGGAATTAGAATTGATGAAAAATAAACCGAATAAAAAAGAGTTCGTGGCTGGTCGATTCGCAGCTAAAGAAGCATTTTTAAAAGCGAATGACCTCGGCATTGGAAATATTTCTTTAAAAAGTATAAAAGTATTATATAATACTTTAGGAAGTCCTGTTATCCATTTTGATGGAAGGATTTTTCCTAATGTATCTATATCTCATGAAAAGGAGTATGCAATTGCAATTGCTATTATATAAATATGAAAAATGCTTTATCGTTTTATCATGCTAAATTAATATCTGAAAATTCTTTCAATGTTATGGTATTTACAGCCTTGCCTCGTTTAAGTGATGAAATATATGTTTTTTTAGTAAAAGATTATAAGATCATCGAAAGATGTACACCTACAAAATCAACTTCGATGAACAATGTCAGATTTTATGAGTTCAAGATGAGCAACAAATATGATTATGGACATCATTACGAAGTTTTTTTACCTAACTTTGGTTCTATACCTTTAGATGTTTCCGATGCGATTTATTTTGAGCATTTCGATGATAATTTTTATTATGATGGCGATGATTTAGGCGCTACATATCATAAAACTCATACTGATTTTGCTTTATGGCCTCCTTTAGCTAGCAGTGTTTATTTAAGTATTATTGATAAAGACGGAAATCGCGTAAATTATGAGATGAAAAGACATGAAAAAGGTGTGTATAGAACAACGATTGATGGAGATTTAAATAACGTTGCTTATCAATATATCGTCACTAATTCAGAAATTGCTAGAGAAGTAAATGATCCATACGCAAAAAGCGTAACTTTAAATTCTCAATATTCCGCGGTTGTCAATATTGAAAAAATAAAAGAAAAATTTCCAAGTATAAATTCAAATCTTAACAAAAAGAATTTAGTGGAATCTTCAATTTATGAACTTAATATCCGCGATTTTACCATTGATAAAAATACTGATATAGTCAACAAAGGTAAATACTTGGGTCTTATTGAAAAAAATAAAAAGACAAACAAAGGAAATCCTGCTGGTTTAGATTATTTAAAATTTTTAGGTATTAGCCACGTTCAGTTATTGCCGGTTTTAGATTTTGCTAATGTCGATGATACAAAACCTTTAGAAAAATATAATTGGGGCTATGATGTTACTCATTTTTTTGCCTTAGAAGGCTCTTATTCATTACATCCAGAGGTTCCTAGTGAAAGAATCAAAGAATTTAAACAAGTTGTTAATACTCTTCATAAAAATGGTATTGGTGTTATCGTAGATGTTGTATATAATCATATATTTTCTTATGAATCATCTCTTTTTGAAAAAATATTACCTGGATATTACTTTAGAAAAAGTAATGATGGAAGAATAATCAATGGTTCAGGATGTGGAAATGATATCGCAAGCGAAAGAAAAATGGTTAAAAAATTGATTGTCGATTCAGTTTTACATTTAATTAAGACTTACGATATCGATGGCTTAAGATTTGATTTGATGGGGCTTCTTGATATTGATACAATGACTCAAATTAGACAAAAAGCGAATCAAATTAAAAAAGATTTTATAATCTATGGTGAAGGTTGGCATATTCCTACTGGTATTCCTGGAACCGAACAAGCTTCAATAATGAATGCTTTTAAAACCGAGGATATTGGCTTTTTTAATGATGCTTATCGCGATATTTTAAAAGGATCATGCTTTGATATTTCAAAAAAAGGATATATCAATGGAGATTATTCATATATCGATGGTGCTTTTTATTCGATGATGGCAACATGTGTTAATTATGCTTTCCAACCAAGATTTAAAAACGCCAATCAAAGTATAAATTATGTCGAATGTCACGATAATGGGACGATTTATGATAAGTTTTTACAATCTTATGATGAAGATGATGAACAAAGATTAAAAAGAATTAAATTGATCAATGCTGTTATCGCCTTTTCATTTGGCGTTCCATTTTATCATATGGGACAAGAAATCGGTCTATCCAAGCATCTTCAAGATAATACATATAATATGGGTGATAAGTTTAATCAAATGGATTATTCTTTACTAGATGAAAGATTTGATATAGCAGTCTATTTAAAAGATTTAATCGCATATCGTAAACAATTAAAGATCTATGGCTTAATTAATCCTAGCGATATTGAAAAAGTTTATCATTATATGCATAAATTAGAAAATGGTGTTATGCGTTTAGAAGTAAAAGGCGTTGGAGAAGACAAAAAAGACGCTATTTTGTGCATTAATCCTAGTAATTTCACTCAATATTTTGAATTAGATGATTATTACGATATGGAATTTTCCAGTTGCGGGAAGTCATTTTGTCATTTATATTGTAAGAATGTTACACAACCTCCAATATCTTTAGTTTGGTTGATTAAAAAGTAATTATGGGATACATCACTCGCTATTCAAAACCTGCATTTACTATCCTTCCAAAGATCATTTGGGCTTATTTTGCGTGGTTAAAAAGATATTCTTATAAAAAATTCCAAACCATACCTTATGAAAAAAGGTATAAAAAAATTCATAAATTAGTAAAAAAGTTGTCAAAATCACTCGATATTGACATTATTATCGAAGGATTAGAAAACGTACCTTTAGAAACAAATGTATATTTTGTTGGAAATCATATAGGCGATTATGACGGGATTATTTTAATTGACATATTAGAAAAACCAATATCATTAGTTGGTAAAGTTGAAATAATGAATTACCCTTTAATTTCTACTGCTTTGAAGTACTTAGAAGGTGAATTTTTAAATAGAAATGATTTAAAACAATCTTTGAAAGTGATGAAAAATGTTTTGGAGTCTTTAAAAAATGATAATAAAGACTGGGCTATTTTTCCAGACGGAACTAGAAGAAAAGATGAAAAAAGGTTGATGGCTGATTTTCATCATGGAACTTTTAGAATGCCTATGAAAGCAGAAGTTCCTATCATTCCTTTTGCGATTATTGGAACAAATCGCATATTTAAAGGCAAACCACATTATAAACAATATCCTGTTCATATCAAATTCTTAAAACCTATAACAAGTGATTATTACGACGGCAAATCAACAGAAGAAGTGGCTAAATTTTGTCAAAACGAAATTCAAAAAGCAATTTCATTTGATTTAAGGTTAAAAGATCATCAATACATGATCGATCATAACAATAAAAAGTATAAAGCACTTTAATAGATAATAAAAAAACCAGAGAATCAAGGCTCTGGTTTTTAAATTGAAATTTTCTCTTCTTAAGCTGCAGGAGTTGGAGCTGGTGGAGTTGGTAAGGAAGCGTCTAAAACGCTAATTTCTAATACGAGTGCGTATAAACCTTCAACACCAGTACCATATAATCCAGGTGCAACTAATTCTCTTGTTGTAGAATTGAAGTATGCAATCAATTCTTCACCTTTTTCGTTAGTACCAACGACAACTGGTGTAAATCCATTAGTTGCATATGATGCTAAATAATCATTAAATAATGCTTGTAATTTACCACTATTTTGTAAAGTAAATAAGACTTGGATAGTTTCAACAACAATTTTTTCATCTAATTTAGATTCTTCTTTAGAACGGAATAAAGTTGTAGCAAAAACTTCTGCTCCATTAGTAGTTAAAATTTCAGTTGGATCAACGATTTTTGATGTCCATGTTGATTCAGGTTTTTCTTCAGTGACAGTGCCTAAATTGATTAATTTAGCAGTTTCGTATGCTTTTATTAAGCCTTGATATTCATTAAAGATAGCAGCAACACTGTTAGCGCCTTCGCTAACTAAAATAGTCAAATTATAGTTATGAATTTCAATCATAACATTGTGGTATTGGTCAGCTAAGACAACAACCATTGTTTGATCTTTTGTAGCAAAGAAGTAATATCCATCTTGTTCACCAGCAGAATCCCAATTTTCTGATGCTGTGAATGCGTCGACATAAGCAGTTAATAATTCAGCAGTGTTAT
>JAHZFY010000006.1:14930-24701 GCA_019421105.1 bacterium | reverse complement strand
CCTTATTTCGATAAAAATATGGGTTTTCCATGCCTACAACTGGGTCAACTTTAAAAGATATTCCACCGATTCTTTTTAAAGCTTCTTGCACTCTTTTTTGTTTAAAAACGAGTTGTTGAGAATATTCTAGTTGTTGAAATTGACACCCTCCACAAGATGAACACACCGGACACTTTGGCTGGATTCGATATTTGGAAATATTATGTAATTTTTTAATTTTTCCATAATATACTTTTGCTCTTGAATATTGTATTTCAACATCAGCCACTTCATCTAAAAATAAGCCATCACAAAATATAACATCTCCTTGATGTTTTATGACGCCTTTGCCTTCGCTTGATAAATCGACACATGTGTCGTTAATAATTTGACCAACTTTTAACATATCAAAAAAATTATAATATGTTTATTTATATATGACACTATTTATTTAGACATTCGATGATATCTTTTTTAAAATCTTCTATTTTTTGTTTAGGTTCATATCTATGGATAATATCACCATTTCTATCTATTAAAAATTTAGTAAAATTCCATTGGATTCTTTTTCCTTGATTATCTAAACAATTGTCAATTAAGTATTGATACAATGGGTGTCTATTAGTACCATTTACTTCTATTTTTTCAAATTGAGTAAACTTGATTCCAAATCTTAATACACAGGCTTCGTGGATTTCTTCGCTAGTCCCTGGAGCTTGTTTAAAAAATTGGTTGCAAGGAAAATCTAATACTTCAAATCCTTTATCATGATTTTCCATATAAAACTTTTGAATTTGTTCATATTGAGGAGTGTGTCCACATTTTGTAGCGGTATTAACTATTAATAAAACCTTTCCTTTATATTGTTGAAAATCGACTTCATTACCTTGGTAGTCATTCATTTTAAAATCGTAAATATTCATAATAAGCACCTCTATATTTATACTAATACAATATCAATTTTATTTCTTTATTTATGCTTTTTATTAAATTTTCTTTAAGAAAATAAAAATATTGTTAAAATAATATGTGAAAGAAAGAGGTAATTAAAATGCCATTAGTTAATACTAAAGAAATGTTTGAAAAAGCCTATAAAGGCGGATACGCTATCGGTGCTTTTAACTGCAACAATATGGAAATTGTTCAAGCTATTACCGAAGCTGCAAAAGAATGCAATTCACCAGTTATCTTACAAGTTAGTGCTGGAGCAAGAAAATATGCTAAACCAGTCTATTTAAGAAAATTAGTTGAAGCTGCAGTCGAAGATACAAATTTACCAATCGTCTTACACTTAGACCATGGTGCAGATTTTGAAATTTGTAAAGATTGTATCGACGGCGGATTTACTTCCGTTATGATCGATGCTTCTAGCAAATCATTTGAAGAAAATATTGAAATCACAAGAAAAGTTGTCGAATACGCTCATGCTCATGTGCCTTATGTTACAGTTGAAGCTGAATTAGGTACTTTAGCTGGTGTTGAAGATGAAGTTTCTCACGAAGTTGGTTCTTATACAAACCCAGAACAAGTTGAAGAATTTGTTAAAAGAACAGGTGTTGATAGCTTAGCTATCGCTATTGGTACATCACACGGTGCTTATAAATTCAAACCTGGTACAAAACCACAATTAAGATTTGATATCTTAGAAGAAGTTTCAAGACGTTTGCCAGGATTCCCAATCGTTTTACATGGTGCAAGTTCTGTTAACCAAGAATATGTTAAAATCATCAATGAAAACGGCGGAAAATTACAAGATGCAATCGGTGTCCCAGAAGACATGTTAAGAAAAGCTGCTTCAATGGCTGTTTGTAAAATCAATATCGACTCTGATTTACGTTTAGCTATGACAGCAGGTATTAGAGAACACTTCATTGCTCATCCTGATCATTTCGATCCAAGACAATATGTCGGTGATGGAAGAAAATATGTTAAAGATTTAGTTAAACATAAAATCACTGATGTATTAGGTTCTAAAGATACATTATAAAAATCAAAACGCATTGTAATTCAATGCGTTTTTTATATCTATATTTACATATTGATTTCTTCAAATATTTTTATAATATTTTGAATCACCGCTTCAAAACTTGTGTCTCCAACATATGGATTTTGTAAACAATAATTATTCCAATATTTCTTTTGGTTATTGTCATTTAAAATATTGAGAAGTATTTGTTTAGGTTGTAATAAGACTTTCTCTGAACATCTTTTTTGACACGTTTTTATAATCGCTTCTTTTAATGTGATGTGATTTATACAATCTCGATAACCACAGTACAAAACATATATATCGTAATAATCTCGCATTCTTGTATTAATGACATTTTTGTTTAATGTACTTTCTATCTTTTCAGCTAAAATAGTTTCTAATGGATAAGCTTTAATAATTATGGATTTATCAGTTAGTAAAAATCTATACTCATAATCAAGCTTGTTTGGTGTAATCGGATCACCTGTTGTTAGATCCAATTTGATGGTTTCTTTTATATATTCAAATGCAACTTCAAAAGTTAGCCTAACTCCAGGATAATCGAATTCTTCTCTAATTTCTTCTATCTTGGTAAGTTTAATTTTTACTTCACCACTTTCAATAGCACAAATGTCGTTCATTATTTTTTCAATTTCTACTATTGATAAATTATAACCAACAATTGACAAATCCATATCAAGAGTGGTTCTAGCATTTATACCAATAAAAGATGATATTAACATACCGCCTTTTAACACAAAATTGTCCTTATATTTGGATTTAAAAATCTTTTCAAGAATAACTTCCATGAAATATCTTCTTAACAAGATTTGCGAACTTACATTATTAATTTTTGAAATATTTTTAATCAATGCTTTTAGTTGAGTAGCGGTTTTCATAATAAAATTAGTATTTTTTCAATCAAATTTTCATAGACCCCTAAAATTTTTGCATATTTTATCAATTTTTCTATATTCTTATCTTTACTTGATAGATATGTTTTTAAGGATTCGATTTGAATAAATTTATCTCCTTTATATCTATTAGTAAATAAATCGCACAAAGTTCTTTCTTTATCATAAATTTTAATATAATTTCCAAACATCGTCTTAACTTTTATGATTCCTAAATCGAAATTTTCTTCTTTCACAAAATAAAAACGAGTCTCGCAATTTGATTTAATTTTAGAAACATTGTTACCTTTTTTGGTGGTAATGTTTAAAGTTAACGGATCTCTAGTCGTCAATTTATTAAAATATGCAGCGGTTTCATATGAATAAACTAGGTCTTTGTGAAGAAGTTGTAAAAAATACAAGTCGTCTTCAAAGGCATCGAAAAGAATATAGATGCTTCGTTCAACCTTTTCTAAATAACCATCTTCAACCGCGTATTTAAGATAGTCTTTTGGAATTTTGTTCTCCACCGCGATTTTTGTTTGGATAATCCCGTTGTTTTTTTTAGCTGCTGCCAATAGTTTACTATAATCTCTCACTTGTAACCCTCATTGACTTTCTTTCTAAAATTATAATAGTTTGTAGAATTTTAGTCAACAAATAGCCATTAAATCACCTGTACTTGGTAAAAATTCTTTTTTGCCAACAAAAGAAAAATGGTTTATTATTTACGTTATGAAAATATTAGATAAATTAGCGTTGACAATACATAATAAAATCTATGGTCATAGATGCGATACACATCCTGGAATTAAATATTTTGATGAGACCCGTTTTGATGGCTTGAAAAAAGATACTTTTGGATTTATAAACGATAACGGCTATAAACTTATGGGCGGCATTTATCACTATGATACTTATGATAAAGATACTTTAATTGTCTTTTGTCATGGTATGGGTGGAGGCCATCAAGCCTATATGAAAGAAATAGAATATATCGCAAGAAATGGATATCAAGTTTTGGCTTTAGATTATCAAGGCACAATTTTATCTGAAGGAGATAAACTAGAAGGCTTTTCTAGACCACTTTATGACATGGATGCATGTATTAAAAAAATAAAAAGTGAATATAAAAGAATTTATGTAATCGGTCATTCTTGGGGTGGATGGGTAGCTCAAGGTTTGGGCTTTTATAATCGTGAAATTCAAAAGGTCGTTTTATTATCTGGCATCAATTCTATAATGGATTGTTTTAATCAATATGTTCCGCGTTATCTTGCTTTTATAAGAAAGCCATTATTTAAAATAGAAAGCAATAAATATAATGGATTCGCGGATGTAAATGCGATTCAAACTTTATCTAGAAAAGATTTAAAAGGATTAATAATTCATTCTAAAGATGATAAGATTGTGTGGTGTAAAAATAACTTTTCAAAAATCAAAAATAATGTGACCAACCCAAACATATCATTTCTTTTAGTGGATCAAAAAAACCATAACCCCCACTATCAAAAAGAAAGTGTAGATTATTTGGTGAATTATCTACACGATTTAAACAAATTAAAAAGCATCGAAGATATCAAAGCTTTAAAAAATAAAACTGATTTTGATAAAATGTCGATGCTTGATATAAATGTCATGAATCAAATCATTGATTTTTTAAATGATTAGGCAATTTTAGAAATTGTGATAGTCGCACTATCTTTATTAACTTCGTTAAATTTTATTTGATATGGGAACTTTTCACCCTTGTTTGTTACAGTTGGTGTAGTTCCTTTTTTTCTTAAATAATGTGCAAATTTATCAAAGGTAAATGAATCGCCGGTTTGGAATAAATCATTTGAAGTCAATGCTTTATTACCATATGGTTTTCCAAATGAATTTGATGCGTCTTTTTGTAAAAGGGTCAATAATTTTAAATCCATATGATTTCTTGGTGAAGGTGTTGCATAATCATTAGAATCATAGGAATTGTTATTTGCAAATTCTACAACATCATAATTGTTAAATTCGCTAACGCTATTAACGATTTGTCCTTGCTCAAATCGTCCATAATTATAGCCCCATAATCTTGCATCCACATGATACATTCTAACTCCATATTCTCCTAGGTTATATGCGTTAGACCATGTTTGCCAATCTAATTCGTTATTGCCATCTGGTGTGAATAGTTCTATTAGGAAATATTCATCATATGCCGAACCATTCCAAGTTGAATAATCGGCAGGAATAATTAAACAATCTCCAGTTTTACTAGCAGAACCAATCGTAACTGTAGCAACATCTAGTTTGCCAGTGTAAACATATGGTTTAACCCATCCAACACTCATTTTAGACAATGAATTCCAATCAAAATAATTGTGAGATTGCATATCAGCTTGACCGATATAATCTCTACCAGAATATGTATAATCATAATAATCCGCTAGACCAAACATATGACCTTGTTCATGAATTTGTGTTCTAGCATCACCCATATGACCTAAAGATGACATAGAATATACATTGGCGCGAGGACGATTGATTGTTCCTTTATCACCGGTTTTAGCCATGTGTGGCCATAAAGCTGTATTTGGCAATTGAGGAGCGTTACTAATGAAATGAATACTATCGATGCATCCATCATCATTAACATCATATTCGCTCCAATTAACTTCAGGATGTGCGTCTTGCAAATAATTGATTGCGTTAGCCATCACTTGATTTAGTTTATAATAACTTTTTGCAACGTCGTCCATTTTTAATGTATAGTTTGTTTCATGATAAACTTCAGTCATCATGCCTGATACATTTAATTGGTTAAAAGATGCGGTTTCATAATATGTTTTAAAAGAGTTCCATTGATTTGGAGTATCTTTTCTTTCACCAAAGAAATAAGTGTTGGTTTGTTCCACTAATTCATCGGTCCAAGTTAAAGCATTGCTTATTGTACCTTTTTCTAATTCGATTGGAACAATTAAAACTTTAACTTCTCCTAATGCAGGAGCGTATTCATCATCAATATCGCTAGCTAAAATAGATAGTTTTCCAGGTTTTACAAAGCTATCTCCACCGATAAAATCTAAGCGAACTTCACTAAAAACACTGCCAATTGACACTTTTAATGAGTAAATCTTGCTTGTATCTAAAGGTTTATCGATGCAATTTATAGATGGTTTATCTATTTCATAAACAAATAAAGAGTATTGACTCATGTCTTTATTGTATTTAACGTGTTCTACTCCTAACCCTTCCCATGTTATATCAAAAGTGATATTGGCTTTATCAAAAAATAAATCTCCATTTTCATATGCAGCTGCATTAGATATGTTATCGATTTTAACTGCTTTTGCCCCAACATCATATCCAGATACTACATTGATGTTAATAGTTTCATTAAACTGAATTCCATCTTTATTTCCTTCAACATTTAAAGGATAGACACCAGCTTTTTTAAAAGTATCATTTAAAGAAAAATCTTCACCGTCGGGATCAGATAAAAAACTTCTTGAATAGTATTTCACCTCAATTGGTTCTTTACTGCCATCGCTATAGACATTAAAGTAGTTTAATTTACCATCCTTTAAATATTTTTGGCCGATTGTATATGTGTTGTTATCTTCTACTTTAATACCAACAAATTCTTTTTTACTTGAGGAGTCAGATGAACTACTTGTTGTCGTATTATTATTAGGAAACAAAAAACTGCATCCCGATAAAGTAAGCATCAAAACTGATGACAAAATCATTGTTGCGTGTTTAATCTTCATAATTTACCTCCTTAAGAGCATTATTAACTATAGCATAGTTATGTTAATTTGAAAAATATATTGCACATCATCACTTTATTTGCTTGTATAATCTTTTTTTACTATCTACAATAAAAATATAAATATAAATAAAATTTGGAGGGATTTGTTATGTGGCTTTTCAAAAAGAAAAAAGAGGAAAAAACTAACAAAATTGAAAAAGAGGAAGTAAAGGAAGTCAAAAAAGACACTAAACCTGTTAAAGAAGAAACAAAGGCTGAAGTAAAAAAGACCGCTACAAAAAAGGAAACTACAAAAAAAGTAGAAGAAAACAAAACTGTAACTAAGAAAAGCGACACCAAAAGCGTGTATCATGTCTCAAAAAGAGAAGAAGATGGTGTTTGGCAAGTCAAATATACAGGCGGTAGAGTAATTAAACTTTGTAAGACCAAAGAAGAAGCTATGGAATATGCTAAAAACATGGCCAACAATCAAAACGGCACCGTGATTTTCCATCCAAGCAAAGGTCAAAATAAAGGAAAATTCCAAAAAGCTAAATAAAAAAGGAGCACCGCTCCTTTTATTTTTTGCTCATCATATCAACGATGATTGGGACTTCCACATTGATATCTAGCCTTGGGAACAAAGGACCTTGTTTGTTTACTTTGAGTCCGTTTAATAAATTAATATCAAAAATGGAATCATATGTCGCTTGTTTACCATTTAGACCTAATTGATCAATTAAAGCATCGGATTTAACTGTTAGTATAGGTTTTAATAACACCGCTGTGACATATAAAGATCTAACTAGATGCGCCATGCATGATTTTAATGGCGTTTTATCTTCTTGTTTTGCCAATACCCAAGGCATAGTTTCATCGATATATTTATTAGCTCTAGCGGTAATATTTGTCGCTGCGATTATAGCATCTGTAACTCTTAAATCCTCAAAAGCTTTTTCATATAATTGAATTGAAGAATCAATAGTCATATCTAAATCATTATCAAATTCGGTTACGTTTTTCATGTAATCAGGGATAATTCCATCAAAATATTTATTGATCATCGATACGGTTCTATTTAAAAGATTGCCAACATTGTTAGCTAAATCCATATTGATTCTTTCCACAAATTGTTCAGGGGTAAATTGTCCATCGCTTCCAAAGTTTACTTCTCTACATAAATAATATCTAACGGTGTCGACACCATATCTATCAATTAAAGGATATGGATCGATTGTATTACCTTTAGATTTAGACATTTTACCATCTTTTGTCATCAATAATCCGTGAACGAATTCTTTATTTGGCAAAGGCAAATCTAAAGCCATTAAAAACATCGGCCAATAAATAGCGTGGAACCTTGTAATATCTGCACCTAAAATATGTACTTTTTGAGATTCTTTATCCAACCAAAACTTTTTAAAGTTTTCGTCGTTATCTGAATCATATCCTAAAGCGGAAATATAATTTGTTAAAGCATCGAGCCAAACATAGACAACGTGTTTTGGATTTTCTTTAACAGGAACACCCCAAGTAAACGATGTTCTAGAGACGCATAAATCTTCTAAACCAGGTTTAATAAAAGTATTGATCATTTCATTTTTTCTTGACTCAGGGGTGATGAAATCTAAATTGTCATCATAAAATTTTAATAATCTATCAACATATTTAGATGTTTTGAAAAAGTATGCTTCTTCTTGAGCCTTGTTAACTGGTCTTCCACAATCTGGGCAAACATGTTCTTCCCCAACTTGAATATCAGTCCAAAAAGCTTCGCATTCTTTACAATACCAACCTTCGTATTTACCTAAATATATGTCGCCTTGATTCAATAATTTAGAAAAGATTTTTTGAACAGTAGCGACGTGTTGTTCATCGGTTGTTCTAATAAATTTATCATTGGAAATATTTAAACTTGTCCAAAGTCTTTTAAAAGAAGCGACTATTTCATCGACAAATTCAATTGGAGTTTTATTCGCTGCCAAGGCGTTTTTTTCAATCTTCATTCCATGTTCATCAGAACCGGTTAAAAAGAATGTTTCGTTACCTCTTAAACGATTATATCTTGCTAGTGCATCAGTTAGAGTTGTGCAATAAGCATGACCAATATGCAATTTGTTACTAGGATAATAAATTGGAGTTGTTACATAAAATTTTTTACTCATAGGAAATGACCTCTTTATAATATTTTATTATAATCGACAATAAATAAAAAGCAGGTTTTGTCCTGCTTTTATACGCAATTGATAAGTCTTATTTATCTTCGTGAGATTTAAGACCCCATTTTTTGTTGAATTTATCAACTTTACCTTCAGCTTGCACAAAACGTTTTTTGCCGCTGTAGAATGGGTGGCAGTTTGAACATGTATCAACACGGATTTCTTTTAAAACAGAACCTGTTTCAAATGTAGCGCCGCATGAAACGCATGTAACTGTGCATTTGTTGTAATTTGGGTGAATGCCTTTTTTCATCTTTTTTACTCCTTCCGCCTTGGAACATATAGTCCAAAGTAAGTTTCGCTTTATGATAATATCATATTTTAATCAAATATTGCAAATAATAATTTATGCAAGACACAAAATAAGAAAACTTTTAATTTTCTTTTTTAAACTTTTCTAGTAATTCTTGATACGATTGTTTTAATTGTAAACCTACTTTTTCTAGAGTTCTTTCTTCGACTAATTTTAAACCGTTTTCGATTATATTTTTGTTATCATTAGCCATTAAATAGTCTAATTTTTCGACAAATTCGCTGTTGTTTTTGGCTTTATAACAATCTACACCATCTTTTAACCAGTCTTCATAAACACCGATATCTCTTATTAAAACTGGACACAAAGAGGCAAGAGCTTCAAGCACCACGATGCCTTCGGTTTCTTCATAAGACGGGAATAATAAACATTCGCAATATCGATAAGCCCCTTTGATAATTGCGTTATCGATATAACCAGGCATGATGACATTATCTGGTTTGTTCTTGATAGCTTTTTTAATAACATTGCTAACCAACAAAGGATGCAAATAACCAAACCAAATAAATGTGACATTAGGTCTTCTTCTTGCAATTTCAAAAAAATCTTGGATACCTTTTCTTTGAAAAGGAAACCCTACTCCCATAACAACTTTTTGGCCATCTTTTATGTTGAAATGTTTTTTAAAGGCTTCGATTTTTGATTCGTCGTATGCATACTCATTTGGA